>JAATGD010000269.1 GCA_015654965.1 Hyphomicrobiales bacterium | reverse complement strand
TAATCACTTATGGAAAATCACGACGTATATGCCCCTGAAGTGAAGCTCACAGAAAAAAGATACCCGGATGATAACGAAAGCGGACACAAGAATCCCTCACATCGCACTGGTCAGCAGCACGCTCGATCTGAACTTTCTGAAAGATGCATTCGAGGCATCGAGCCTGAATGCCCGGCTGAGCATCTATCCCGAAGCCGGCTTTGAAACCGCCGATGTGGCGGTTGCCTGGAACCCGCCGCATGGACTTCTGGCAAGCATGCCAAATCTGAAGCTGGTGCATAGCATCGCCGCAGGACTGGACAATATATTCGCCGATCCGCGTCTGCCCGCCGTCCCCGTATGCCGTGTCGTCGATAGTCGGCATGCGCTTGGCATGGCCGAATATGCGATCTGGTCCGTCCTGCTGTTTCATCGGCAGATGGATCATCATTTGCAGAACGCCGCGCATAAACGCTGGGAGCGGCCCGATCAGATCGCGGCAAAGGATTATACAGTCGGTATCTTGGGTTTTGGCGCCATCGGTCGAACGGTCGGCCGCAGCCTGCGCGCGCTTAATTACAATGTCCGCGCATGGGCACGCTCACCCAAGGAAGAAACGGGCATCGCGACCTATTGCGGCAACGAGCAATTGCCGGATTTTCTCGCCGGATGTGATGCCCTGATCTGCCTTCTGCCCCTGACACAGGCGACACGCGGCATATTGAATGCCGAACTGTTCGCTCTGCTGCCAAAAGGCACCGCCATCATCAATATGGGCCGTGGCGAGCATATGGTTGAAACCGATCTTCTCTCGGCAATCGAGAGCGGGCATCTGCGTGGCGCGGTTCTCGATGTCTTTCTCAAGGAACCCCTTCCCGAGACAAGTCCTTTATGGGACCACCCAAAAATCTTTGTCACGCCGCATATCGCATCGATGCCCGATCCGAAGGATGTCGCCGCGCAGATTTTCGAGAATACCACTCGAATTCTGGCCGGACAGGAACCGCTCAATTGCGGCAGCCGTGAAAGCGGATATTAAGATCGAAGAACCTCATATGAGGTAATAACATTACCCTATCATCCCAAGCTGTGCCATACCTCCAATGGATTTTGCAATGACGCCGCAGGCGCGTATAATGTCTGGATATCAGGGCTGGAATTGCGCCCTATTGATATAAAACTCTGATTTTCCGTACCGCTTTTCGCGCATTCAATTTATTGCTCATATTTACAATAACTAAATAAAATCAATTCTCTGATAAGACCACTTGCAAGTGATCTGCTTATAAATAATATGCACTGCATTTCATAAATTTCAAAATGAGGGGTTTTCAATGTACCGCAAATTTCTATTGACTGGCGTATGCCTTTTGGCTCTGGCGGGTGCTGCTTCAGCCGACGTGGTTCTCAACCGGGGCAATGATACGGACCCTGCCACACTCGATCATCATCGCACGTCCACGGTTTCGGAAGGCAATGTGCTCCGCGATCTTTATGATGGCCTGACCATTCAGGACGCCGATGGCAAAGCGGTTCCAGGTGTGGCAAAGTCATGGGATATTTCGGAAGATGGCAAGGTCTATACGTTCCATTTGCGTGATAATGCCCAATGGTCCAATGGGGATCCAGTGACGGCAGGCGACTTTCAGTTTGCATTACGCCGTCTGATGGACCCGAAAACGGCAGCGGGCTATGCCAGCATGCTGTTCGTGGTCAAGAATGCCGAAGATATTGCCGGCGGTAAGACCCCTGTCGATCAGCTTGGCGTCGAGGCGGTCGATGATCATACGTTGAAAATCACGCTGAACACCCCTGCTCCGTATTTCATCGAGCTGCTCACGCACCAGACGAGTTTTCCGCTGCATCAGAAAAGCGTCGAAGCCAATGGCGACAAATTCACCACGCCCGGCAAGATGGTGACCAATGGCGCCTATATGCTGGAAAGCTTCACACCGAACGACAAAATCGTGATGAAGAAAAATCCGCATTATTACGAAGCGGATCAGGTGAAGATCGATACGGTGAACTGGATTCCCTTCGAGGACCGGGCAAGCTGCATGCGCCGATTTGAGGCGAAAGAAGTGCAGGTCTGTTCCGATGTCCCTGCCGAACAGATGGATTATGTCAAGAAGAACCTTGCCAATGAATTTCATCTGTCACCCTATCTTGGCGTCTATTATCTGCCGGTGAAGGGCAAGACGGCAGACAGCAAGCTCAAGGATGTCAAAGTCCGTCAGGCGCTTTCACTGGTCATCGATCGCGAATTTCTTGCCGATCAGGTCTGGCAGGGAACGATGCTGCCCGGCTATTCACTGGTACCGCCCGGCATTGCGAATTATGTGCAGGATGCGCCCAAACTCGATTATTCCGACGACATGCTGGAACGCGAGGACAAGGCCAAGGAGCTTCTGAAAGAAGCCGGTGTAGAACAGAACACGCTTTCAGTCGAACTGCTTTATAATACTTCGGAAAACAACAAGAATACCATGGCGGCCATTGCCGATATGTTTGGCAATATCGGCGTGAAGGCAAGTCTCAACGAGACCGAAGGCGCGACCTACTTCAACTTCCTGCGTGAAGACGGCCCCTTCGACCTCGCGCGCGCTGGCTGGATCGGCGATTACAACGATCCACAGAATTTCCTCTATATCACCCAGGGTAATGTCAGCTTCAACTATTCCAAATGGAAAAACGACGATTATGATGCACTGATGGCGAAAGCTGGCGGGATTCTGGATCTTGGAGAGCGCGCCAAGACGCTTGCCGAAGCCGAAAAGATATTGCTCAATGAAGTAGGTATTATCCCCATCCTTTATTATTCCTCACGCACGCTCGTATCCGATCGCGTGGAAGGCTGGAACGACAACCTTATGGACAGCCACAAGACGCGCTGGCTTTCGCTCAAGCAATAATTTCAATTCAAGGCTGCGCTCTTTTGCGCAGCCTTTTGTTATTTGAATGGCTGCCACACATCAAGGCAGCTTGCCGGAAAGCGTTCGGATTCGGAAAACCAATAAACTTTCAAATAAATAGATAAACAAAATCAGATAATTAATAAAAATTGGAAGTTTACCTCCAGGAAGGGCAACAAAATGCTGGGCTATACGCTCCGACGATTGGGTAGTGCAATACCCACGATTCTTATCATCATCACGCTGACATTCTTCCTGATCCGGCTTGCCCCGGGCGGCCCTTTCGATCTTGAGCGCCCCATCGATCCGCTCATTATGGAAAACCTCAAGAAAGCCTATCATATGGATCTGCCGCTGTGGCGGCAGTATCTCATCTATCTGGGCAATCTTTTGCAGGGTGATATGGGGCCAAGCTTCACGCGGCGCGATTTCACCGTCAACGACCTGTTTGCATCCGGCCTCCCCGTTTCCATCATGCTTGGCACGCTCGGCCTGACGCTCGCGGCCATTATCGGCACATTTCTGGGAACGCTTGCAGCCCTCAGGCAGAATTCGGCCGTTGATTATTTTGTGGTTGCCCTTGCCACTTTCGGAATCACGACACCCAATTTCGTCGTTGCCCCCCTTCTCAGTCTGCTGTTCGGCGTCATCCTCGGCTGGGTACCCGCAGGGGGCTGGTCATCGGCGAATATCAGCTACTGGATATTGCCGGTTCTCACCCTCGCCCTGCCGCAAGTCGGCGTGATCGCGCGTCTGGTGCGAGGTGCGACCATCGAAGCCTTGCGCGCCAACCATGTCCGCACCGCCCGCGCCTATGGCCTGCCCGCACGTGTCGTGGTCGGGGTGCATGCGCTGCGCGCCGCCCTGCTTCCCGCCGTTTCCTATCTCGGCCCGACCGCTGCGGGCCTGCTGACCGGCTCTGTCGTCGTCGAGACGATTTTCGGCATTCCCGGCATTGGCCGCTATTTCGTGCAAGGGGCGCTCAGCCGCGATTACACGCTCGTCATGGGTACCGTCGTGGTGATCTCGATCTTCGTGGTGGTCTTCAACCTCATCGTCGATCTTCTTTATGCATGGCTTGATCCGAGGGTTCGCTATGACTGATCTGACCGTACCGACCCAAGCCTCCGAACCGAACATGGCAAGCCGTTCGCTATGGCAGGACGCATGGCTGCGGCTACGCAAGAACAAGGCCGCCGTCACAAGCGCCATCGTTCTCATCATCCTGGCTTTTGCCGGTATTTTCGGACCGATGATCAGCCCGCACCCTTACGACAAAATCTATCCGCAATTCGTGCGGGTCGCCCCCAGTCTGGAAGCCTATCCGCGCGCGGATACAATCCTGCCCGGGCTGGAGCGGGAACTGTCACGCGCGCGGCTGAAAGCGGATGCCGAGCCGGTGCTCAGCGGTAACACGGTGACGGTGGATTTCACCGCGCAACGTCCGACGGACGAGCGTGTGTTGCGTTATTTCCAGCGCTCCGATCTGTTCGGAAATCCACAGATCGAGCTTGCCGCCGATGGTCTTTCGGGCAAGCTGACCCTCAATGTCACGCGCAATTATTTTCTGCTCGGCACCGATAATCTCGGTCGCGATCTGATGACGCGCATCTTCATCGGCGTACGCATGTCGCTGGCAATCGGCCTGCTGGCCTCCGCCATGGCCCTTGTTCTGGGCGTGTCCTATGGCGCGATATCGGGCTATCTCGGCGGGCGCATGGACAATCTCATGATGCGTCTTGTCGATATTCTCTATTCGCTGCCGTTCATTTTTTTCGTCATCCTGATGCTCGTTTTCTTCGGTCGTTCGATATTCATCATCTTCATTGCCATCGGTGCCACGGAATGGCTGGATATGGCGCGGATCGTGCGTGGACAGACATTGAGCCTGAAACGGCAGGAATTCGTTCAGGCCGCCGAAGCCCTTGGCGCGACACGGCGGGGCATCATCATTCGCCATATCATTCCCAATGCACTCGGTCCGGTGATCGTTTTCGTGACCTTGCTGGTGCCCAAGGCCATTCTGCTCGAAAGCCTGCTGTCTTTTCTGGGGCTTGGCGTACAGGACCCCCTCACCTCGCTTGGCTTGCTGATCTCGGAAGGCGCGCAGAACATGCGCGGCGCAAGCTGGCTGTTGATCTGGCCTGCCGCGACACTCACCATCATCCTGTTTGCGCTCAATTTCCTGGGCGACGGCCTGCGCGACAGTCTTGACCCGAAGGATCGCTGAGATGACGAAAGACACTATTCTGAGCGTCCGCGACCTGCGCGTGACCTTCGAGACGCATGATGGTCCGGTTGATGCCGTGCGCGGGATCGACCTTGATGTCAAGGCGGGTGAAACCATTGCCATCGTAGGCGAATCCGGGTCCGGCAAGAGCCAGACGACCATGGCGATGATGGGGCTGCTGGCGCGCAATGGCAGAGCCAGCGGACAGGCGCTCTATCGCGGGCAGGACCTGATCGGCATGTCCGAAAAGAAGCTCAACCGGATACGCGGTGCAAAGATCACCATGATCTTTCAGGAACCGATGACCTCGCTCGACCCGCTTTACCGCATTGGTGACCAATTGGCCGAACCACTGCGTTATCATCGCGGGCTGAGCCGGAAACAGGCGCGTCCGCGCATTCTGGAGCTACTGAAACTCGTCGGCATTCCCGAACCCGAGCGGCGTATCGACAGCTACCCTTATGAATTATCGGGCGGCCAGCGCCAGCGGGTGATGATCGCCATGGCTTTGGCCAACGAGCCGGATATCCTGATCGCCGATGAACCCACCACAGCGCTTGATGTTACCATTCAGGCACAGATTCTCGATCTTCTGGCCGATCTGCAAAAACGGCTCGGCATGGCTGTAGTTTTCATCACCCACGATCTTGGCATCGTGCGCCGCTTTGCCGACCGTGTCTATGTGATGCGTTCCGGTGCCGTGGTCGAGAGCGGCGAGACGCAGACGCTGTTCACAGCCCCGCAACATGCCTATACGAAAATGCTGCTCAACGCGGAACCGGAAGGCGAAAAGCCTGCACCCTCGGATGACGCGCCGGTACTGATCCGTGCCGATAATGTGAAGGTCGATTTTCTCATTGCCAAGCCGTGGATCGGTGCGCCCACCTATCTTACGGCGGTCAACGATATCTCCCTGACACTCAAGGAAGGCCAGACCATTGGCATTGTCGGAGAATCCGGTTCCGGCAAATCGACGCTTGGCCGCGCCATTCTGCGGCTTCTTCCCTCTCAGGGACGCATTGCCTATCTTGACCATGAATTGCCGCGTCAATCCCAAGCAATGCGCACGAAACGCCGTGAGTTGCAACTGGTCTTTCAGGACCCGTTCGGTTCGCTCAGCCCGCGCATGACCGTGGGACGCATCATCACGGAAGGACTTCTCATCCATGAGCCAGAACTTTCCGCCAAGGAACGCGATCGCCATGCGCAGGAAGCTCTGAAAGGGGTCGGACTGGACCCGGCCATGCGCAACCGCTATCCGCATGAATTTTCCGGTGGCCAGCGCCAACGCATCGCCATTGCCCGCACGATGATCCTGAAACCACGCGTGATCGTGCTCGATGAACCAACTAGCGCGCTCGATCGGTCGGTGCAAAAACAGATCGTCACGCTGCTGCGTGATCTGCAAAGGGAGCACGGTCTGTCTTACCTGTTTATCAGTCACGACATGGCGGTCGTCCGGGCGGTATCGGATTATGTGATCGTGATGCAGAACGGCAGTATCGTCGAGCAGGGACAGACGGAACAGGTGTTCGATCATCCGCGTGAAGCCTATACCAAAAGCCTGATGGCGGCTGCGCTCAGTGAAGAGCGTTTCGGCACGGCGGTTTGAAACACGCTGATCTTGAGAGCGCTTCCATTCCGGCGGTCTGCACAACTCAAAAAGCATCTAGAGCGCCGTGCGTCCATTCGGACGCTACACAAGGTCGCTCTAGAGCACGTCCGTTGAACGCGGAATCGCTTTAAGGATTCCCTTATTGGGTGAACTCTGATTCCATTGCCCGAGTGGTGATTTGGTCGGAGGCAATATGACCCGAGCTTTCAGCGATGATCTTCGTAGCCACGTTTTGGCTGCGTCACGGGACGGCATGTCTGCGCGCTCAGCAGCGGCCCGATTTGGGATTGGCGTTTCAACAGCTATCGCCTGGATTGCGAGTGCGCGTGCTGGTCGGCTGACGCCTGCCAAACAGGGTCGCCGCCGCGGCTCGCGCCTTGATGCCCACCAGGATTTCATCGTCGGTATGGTTGAACAGGCAAAGGATATTACCCTCAACGAGATGGTCCTGCGATTGCGTGAGGAGAGAGCCGTTTCCATTGGCCGCAGCGCACTCGATGTCTGGCTGCGAAGGCGCGGCTGGACATTCAAAAAAAGACCGCACATGCACTGGAGCAGGAGCGCCCCGACCTACTGAAGCGTCGCCGCGACTGGTTCGACGGCCAACTCGACCTTGATCCGGCACGCCTTGTCTTCATCGATGAAACCGGCCTGAGCACGAAAATGTCCCGGCTTCGCGGACGGGCCCTTTGCGGAGAGCGATGCCACTCCCCGATCCCACACGGGCACTGGAAGACGACGACATTCACTGGAGCGCTCAGGCTCTCCGGCATGACCGCACCCATGGTTCTCGACGGTGCGATGAACGGGGCTGCATTCCAGGCCTATGTGCACCAGGTTCTCCTGCCAACCTTGGCACCGGGCGACATCGTCATCATGGACAATCTGCCAGCACATAAGGCTGAAGGCGTACGGCATGCAATCGAAGGTGCTGGATGCTGCTTGCTTTATCTCCCGCCCTACAGCCCCGACTTCAACCCCATCGAGAAGGCTTTTGCCAAGCTCAAGGCTGTCTTGCCAGCCAAAGGTGAGCGAGCGGCATTGTCCCAGACATTGCCGGATCGGCTCATCGAGCACGTGATGCCGTGATCGG
>JAATGD010000366.1 GCA_015654965.1 Hyphomicrobiales bacterium | reverse complement strand
CGCGAGCGCCCAGGCCGATCCCATGGCGGCGGAGCTACCGACCAGCACCCCGACCAAAAGAACCGGCCAATAGCGGCGGATCGTTGCGCGCTGCTGATATATGGGAATCGCGAAAGCGACCGTCGCCGGTCCCAGGAGCGCCACCAGCCAGTGCGTGGCACTGAAATAGCCACGATAATTTTCATTGAGAGCCAGCACCAGCGCCATCAGCAAAAGCGGCGTGATGGCCAGTGGCGTCAGCCACCAGAGCGGAAAACGGCGATAGACCCGCTTTGCCGCAAGGTACAAAAGGATGGTGGCTGCTGACCAGAACAGGGTTGCAATGAACGGATTACTTGGCAGCATGGCGCATGCTCCAGCGGTAGCACAGGTCTACCGTGAGCGCGGTGACGCTCATCACCGTCAGCGTGCCAAGCAGGATGACGGCCATGATCTTCAGACCCAGCATGCCGATCAGTTCGCGATGCTCGAGAATCGCCAGAACGGCAGGCACGAAGAAGAGCAGCATTTCGGCCAGAAACCATTCCGCGCCGCGCTTCATGCTGAAGAGGCTGATGCGACCGCTGAGCAGCAATAAAAGCACCAGCGCCATGCCGATAATGCCGCCCGGAAGCGGCAGGCCCGCAAGCCGCACCACGACTTCACCCATCAGCCAGAAACCAACGAGCGTCGCAATCTGCATCATGCGGCTATGGTGCAGCGCATAACGGAAGCGAACAGCAAGATGGTGGGCAGTTCTCGACAGGTTCATTGGTGGTTCCAAAACTTGTTCCCGCAGGAACACAATGTGGTGTTACGCATTAACATAGGCTGTCGCATCCAATTCCAGAAATGAATTGATTTCATTGCAGCTATTCGTATATGGAATAGCTCATGAACTTGAGAAGTTTTCAGGCCTTTGCGGAAGTGGTGCGGCAGGGTGGCTTTTCGGCTGCGGCGCGCACGATCCATGCGACGCAATCCACCGTGAGTAAGGCGGTCAAGCAGCTTGAGGAAGAGCTGGGGCTTGCCCTGCTCGACCGCGACACTTCTCCCCCGCGCCTGACGGTCGCGGGCGAAATCGTCTATCGCCGCGCGCTCACCATGCTGGCTGAAAAAGACGACATGCTGGGGGAACTCGACGAATTGCGCGGGTTGAAACGCGGGCTTTTGCGGCTCGGTCTGCCGCCCATCGGATCCAGCGTGCTGTTCGCGCCGCTCTTTGCCGCCTTCACCAAGCTTTATCCCGACATCGACATCCAGCTTGTCGAACATGGCAGCAAACGGCTGGAAGAACTGCTTCTGGCGGGCGATGTCGAGCTTGCCGCCTCCCTTCTGCCGGTTGACGAGAATTTTGAATGGCAGGATGTGCGCTGCGAGCCGGTTGTGGCCCTGCTTCCCGCTTCCCATGAAGGGACAGGCAGAGATGGCGTCACCCTTGAGGATATCGCAGGCCTGCCCTTCATTCTGTTTGAAAGCGGTTTTGCGCTCAATCATATCATCCTCGATGCCTGTCACCGGCATGGTTTTGCCCCGCATGTCGCCGTACGCTCCAGCCAGATCGATTTCATCGTGGAACTCGTCGCAGCAAACATGGGTGTCGGCTTCCTGCCGCAGATGATTGCCGAACAGCGCCATCATCCGGGCGTCAGCATCCGCAAAATCACTGATGCGCAAGTCAACTGGCACATGGCGCTCATCTGGCGCAAAGGCGCATTCCTCTCGCATGCGGCCAAGGCATGGCTTGCTTTGGCCAAATCGAGAGCAAGCGTCGCCAGACCTTGAAAACGGCCCGCACTCGCCTATTTTCTCAAGACAGGGTGATGAAGCGCCCTCAAATACTTTATAGTTAGAACGCTGTTTGTCTGGAAATCCGCAAGCCGAAAAGGAGGCTGTGATGGAAGGTCAGGTCATATTCTACAAGGGCGACAGGATACTCTACCGGCATCATATCGATGTGCAGGAAGACGATTATTCCAAGGGCGTCAACGATGCCCTTATCGCCTTTCAGCGCAATTATGCCGGATTCGATCTCGCAAAAGACGACATCCATGTCCGCTTCAAAAAGCCGGGCACCGTCTGATCGTTTTCGCTGATTGACTGCATGACTGCCAGGCCTGCATCCGGTCATCAAACCGGGTGCAGCCAGTGGTGACGTTGCGACCCTGTTTCGACGCGGCTATCTTTAGAAAGCCGAGAAGGCTGCTTCGCGGGCTACGCGACGGATATCGGCGCGGCTCAGGCCAAGATCGCCCAGATCGCGGTAGGAACAGCTTTGCAGCTCACGCATGTTTTCGCGGTACTGCATCCAGCATCTGAACTGCTTGTGAAGAAGGTTTGGAAGGCTCATGGCGGTATCCCCTTTTTATTGTTCCTCCCAAAGATGATCTTCCGCCTTTTCCGGCCATTTGAGAATTGCAAATTGCGCATGGCTACAATGTGGCCCAAGCGAATCTTCGCGTGTACACGTAAATGTTATGAGCAACTTCTTATAAACGCCTCAAAGGCCGACTAGCCGTTCCGGCACAGTACAGTGAAATCAGTCGGCTCAATGAAAAACAACCTCATCATCGTTGGAAATGCCCCCCTTCCCCGCACACTTGCACAAGAGATTGACGCTGCCGATTATGTGGTTCGCTTCAATGAACCGCAGGCTTCGACCGACATGATCGGCACGAAGACCGACCTTCTCATCCTGGCGACAACCAACAAGCCGATGCAGTTGCGGTTGCAGGAAAAAGGTTTTCTGCAAAATCCGATCTTTCAGTCCGCAAAGGTAATCATGCTGGCCTATCATCCCAGCATCATCAGCGCCTATCACCCCAAGCCGAATGTTCTCTCGCGCCTCAAGGGACGGCGCGCCGACTGGACGATGGAAACCATCAATGTGCTGGGGCGCGCGGGCAAGGAAATTCACGTCATGCCGCCGCAATTCTATGTCGATGGCTGTCGGGAGCTGGGCCTGAACGCGGAAAAAATGCACAGGGTTTTTCCCAGCACCGGCTTTCTCGGCATCCACTATATGCTGGAAAAATATCCATTGGACACGTGGGACATCAGGCTTTGCGGCTTTACATGGCAGGGCTGGAAACGCCACGACTGGGACAATGAGAAGGACTGGGTCGAACGCCAGATTGCGTCCGGTCGCCTTTCCATGATGCAATAATTTTTCGGAAGTTTCCGACATAAAAAAATGCAGCTTTTTTGCGCATTGTGCGATACACAATGCGCATGAAAGACACGGTGCATCAAAGTGACAGGCCAGCCATCAAGGCCTTCATCATCCATCTGGCGCGCGCAGCCGACCGCCAGCCGCAAGTCGCGCGTCTTGCCAAAAGCCTGCCGGTCGAGGCGGATGTGATCGAGGCGGTCGATGGACGCATGCTCGATAGCCAGACAATCGCCCGCGTCTATCGCCGGAAATTACATAAGCCGCGCTATCCCTTTGCGCTCGGCACCAACGAGATTGCCTGCTTCCTGTCGCATCGCAAGGCATGGCAGGCGATCGTCGATCAGAATCTGGATGCCGGTTTTGTCATTGAAGACGATGTGGCGCTGACAGCGGAATTCGATGCGGCCTTCCAGACGGCGTGTAAAATCATGACGCCGGAGAGTTTTATCCGCTTCCCCTTTCGCGAGCGCGAAACGGGCCGCGAGATCATCAATGAAAACGGTGTGCGGGTGATCGCGCCCGTGCCGGTGGGGCTCGGTATGGTGGCGCAGCTTATAGGGATTGATGCGGCAAAGCACCTGCTTGAGCGAACGCAAAGCTTTGACCGCCCGGTCGATACCATGGCCCAGATGAACTGGGTCACGGGTTTGACGCCGCTCTCTATACTTCCGGGCGGCGTGCAGGAAATTTCCGCGCAACTGGGCGGCACGACGATCCAGCACAAGAAGTCTTTTTCTGATAAACTCCAGCGCGAGATTTTTCGCCCGTTTTATCGTATGCAGGTGCGGCGTTTTTCCGCCAGAACCTGATTTCATCACGCTCATCATTATAGAAGCAGGACCATGGCTGTTCCAATTCTTCTCTATCACCAGATTGCGGCCCTTCCCCAAAAGAACATTCCGTTTCGCGGGCTCTGGGTGCATCCCGACAAATTTCACAGCCAGATGGCATGGCTGAAAAGGCTCGGCTATCAGGGTCTGTCACTCAAGGACGCCATGCCGTTCATCCGCGGCGAGAAAAGCGGCAAGGTCGCCGTCATCACCTTCGATGACGGGTTTTTGAATGTGTTTGAAAACGCCATGCCGGTGCTCGATGAGTTCGGCTTCACCGCCACCAATTATTTTGTCGCAAACCAGCTTGGCGGCAGCAATGTCTGGGATCAGGCGGCGGGTATTCCGGTATCGCCCTGCATGAGTGTCGAGCAGATGCGCGAATGGGCCGCACATGGCCATGAGGTCGGTGCCCATACGCTCGATCACGTCAATCTGGAAAAGACCCCCGATGACGAAGCGCGACGCCAGATCGCCCAATCCAAAACCGTTCTCGAAGAATTGTTGGGCGCGCCGGTCATGCATTTCGCCTATCCCTATGGCGCGAATTTCCCCCTTCATCGCGACATGTGCCGCGAGGCGGGCTTCGAGACGGCGACCACGACCATACGCGCCCGTGCGCGTGCAACCGACGATCCGTTCGGCATCCCGCGCGTCTATGTGCGCCGCCGGGATCTTGCGCCAAAATTCATCATCCGTCTGATGACGCGCTAAAAACGTTTCCTTATTGATCCCGATCAATGATGTGTCGCGCAAATGTGGCAAATTGCCCGCGATCCCGCCGTGGACGCAATGGCCCAAAAGCGTTAATAAGGCGAGGAATAAGGAGCGTATAATGGACTATCGCAGGTTTTTTGAAGAAGCGATCGACCAGCTGCACGCCGAGAAGCGTTACCGCGTTTTTGCCGATCTTGAACGCATCGTTGGACGTTTCCCCCGCGCTATCTGGCGGAACAACGGCACCGCCCGTGAAATAACCGTCTGGTGTTCCAATGATTATCTCGGTATGGGCCACCATGCCGATGTGATCAAGGCCATGTGCGACACCGCCGGCAATGCCGGGTCGGGTTCGGGGGGCACACGCAATATTTCGGGCAACAATCACCCGCTTGTGGAACTCGAAAACGAACTGGCCGACCTGCATGGCAAGGAAGCCGGTCTTGTCTTCACCTCCGGTTTTGTTTCCAACGAAGCCTCGATTTCGACCATTGCCCGTCTTCTGCCCGATTGCCTCATCCTGTCGGACGAACTGAACCACGCCTCGATGATCGAGGGCGTGCGCCGTTCGGGCGCGGAAAAGAAGATTTTCCGTCACAATGATGTCGCGCATCTCGAACAGCTTTTGAAGGCCGCCTACCGTTCGCGCGCCAAGCTCATCGTGTTTGAATCGGTCTATTCGATGGATGGCGATATCGCGCCTATCGAACAGATTGCCGATCTTGCGGACAAATATAATGCCATGACCTATATCGATGAGGTCCATGCGGTTGGCATGTATGGCAATCGCGGCGGTGGTATCACAGACCGCGACGGTCTTGCGCATCGCATCGACATTATCGAAGGCACGCTCGCCAAGGCGTTTGGCGCGCTGGGCGGCTATATCACCGGCTCACGCGCCATCATTGATGCCGTGCGTTCCTATGCGCCGGGCTTCATCTTCACGACCTCGCTGCCTCCGGCAGTCGCGGCCGCAGCAACCGCTTCGATCCGCCACCTCAAGACATCACAATCCGAACGTGCTGGCCAGCAGCGTCAGGCGCAGCGCACCAAGGACGTGCTCTCGGCTGCGGGTTTCCCGGTTATGGCGTCGCAAACCCATATCGTGCCGGTTCTGGTCGGTGATCCCGAACTGTGCAAGAAGGCAAGCGACCGGCTTCTTGACGTGCATGGCATCTATATCCAGCCGATCAATTATCCAACTGTTCCACGCGGCACCGAACGCTTGCGCATCACGCCATCGCCACTCCATGACGATGCGCTGATCATTGGGCTCAAGGATGCGCTGACGGAAGTATGGACCGCGCTCGGCATTCCCTTTGCTGAACCCGCCATGCCGCAAACCGCCAATTCCGATCGCGTGGTGCCACTGATGGTGTCCAAGGCTGGCGGCTGAAACCGACAAGACCGATTAAAAAAAGCCGGGGCACATGACCCCGGCTTTTTGATTCAATATACTATTTCAGAGCTTTTCGATCCACTCGACGAGCCGCCTAGCGGCTTCATCGATCTGCTGAGGATGACGGCAGAAGCAGAGACGGAAGAACCCCTCGCCCGCGGCACCGAATGCCGGTCCCGGCGCAAGGCCGACATTGACGCTATCGATCAGGTCAAAGGCCGCTCGCGTCGAATCCTCGACCCCGTCCACGCCGAAGAACAGATAGAAAGCGCCCTGTGGCGGGGATAGCCGCACCTTGCCAGTCGCCTGCAAACTTGCGCAGAGGCGATCACGTGTCGAATGCGCCCGCTCCACCTGCATGCGGATAAAATCGTCGCCCTGATCAAGCGCTGCAACGGCACCGCGCTGCATGAATTGCGCAACGCCCGAATTGGAATATTGAATGAGCTTCTGGATGACCGCGCTTAAATCGGTATGCACGGTCAACCAGCCCACGCGCCAGCCGGTCATGGCCCAGTTCTTGGAAAAGGAATTGACGAAGATGATGCGGTCGTCCGGCTCCATGATATCCATGAAGGAGGGTGCGCGCCCGCCGCCATAATAGAAATGGCTATAAATTTCATCGGCGATGATCCAGATGCCTTTTTCACGCGCCAGATCGAGAATGAAGCGCAATGTCTCCACATCCGCCGTCCAGCCGGTGGGATTGGACGGCGTATTGATGAAAAGCGCGCGTGTGCGAGGCGTAATGGCGGCGGCAATCTTTTCCGCGTCCAGCACCCAGCCATTGGCCCCGAAATCGAGTTCGACCGCAACCGGCGTAACGCCTGCGACACTGGTGGCACCAACGAAATTGGGCCATGCGGGCGAAAGATAGATCGCCTCCTCGCCCGGACCTGTCGTCGCCTTGATGGCGATTTCGATGGCGTGCATGCCCGAACCTGTGACATAGAAATTATCGCTTGTGAGCGATAACCGCGGAAAATGGCGCGCATGATAATCCGCGAGCGCCTGGCGCAATTCAGGAATGCCCGCCTGCCACGTATAAAAGGTTTCGCCATCAGCGATGCTCTTTTGCGCCGCATCGCGAATAAAATCGGGGGTGGGCAGATCGCCTTCACCGACCCAGAGCGGAATGATACCTTCGCGACCACGCCCGTAATTGGCTACAGCCATGATGCCGCTTGTCGGAGCCTCGACGGCCTCGCGGCGCAGATTGGTCATAAATGTCATGGTTTTCCTGCAAGCTTTGCGTCTTTGGCCATAGCTTTATCAAGTGGCCAGCACGAAATCACGTGCCATTTTGTGATCATGGCATCAATTTCGCGCATAATCAAAAAAGGCGAAGCTTTTGCTTCGCCTTTTTCTCTTGTTATTTTTTGGCTGCGAGCAGATCGCGGATTTCGGCGAGAAGCACTTCCTCACGCGGCAGTTCGGCTTCCGCCTCCGGCGCTGCTTCTTCCTTCTTCTTGAGCCGATTCATGCCCTTGACGACAAGGAACAGCACCCATGCGATGATCAGGAAGTTGATCAGCAACGTGACAAAATTGCCGTAGGCAATGGTTGCACCCGCTTCACGCGCTGCGGCAAGCGTGCTCTGCGGATTGCCCGCAAGCTGGATGAACATGTTCGAGAAATCGATACCGCCAGTGATCAGACCGATGATCGGCATGATGATGTCGTTGACGACTGAATTGACGAGGCTACCGAATGCGCCACCGATAATCACACCGATGGCGAGATCCACCATATTCCCCTTGAGAGCGAACTCCCGGAATTCTTTCAACATAATCTGTCTCCCTCGCGATTGCACCCACATCACCGGGCCGTCGTTGCCGCGGGTCTTTTCGCAAAACCTGTCTGCGCCAGATCACTCTGACGATGACGGATGAAACAACTCCTGACAGGAGGCTCGAAGAGATGCTTCATCCAGCTTTATAAACAAGGCAATTCTGTAGACAAAAAACTTGAAAGAAAAGATAAACGACCCATCCGGCTGGCATAATTTCTCTGTTTTCATCAACATTCTTGCGCGTGGCCTCGGAAAATGCTTGCCTCAGGGACCAATGGGGCAACCGGACGAAACAAGGGGAGGAAAAGACCGCCTATGCAGGGCTGGGGAATCATCGGTGCCGCCTTCTCTTATCTGCTGCTGCTTTTTGCCGTCGCAAGCCTCGGCGACCGCAAGGCATCGCGCTGGAACAGCGCGCCGCGCCCCTATATCTATGCGTTGAGCCTCGCGGTCTATTGCACCTCATGGACCTTTTTCGGCTCTGTCGGACTTTCGGCGCAGCGCGGGCTTGAATTCTTAGGCATCTATATCGGGCCGATCCTCGTCTTCACGCTCGGCAACCGCCTGCTGCGCCACATTGCGCGTCTTGCGAAAGCCGAACACATCACCTCCATCGCCGATTTTCTCGCCGCCCGCTATGGCAAGAGTTTTGGCGTGGCGTCGCTCGCCACCTGTATCGCCGCCGTCGGCTCCATTCCCTATATCGCGCTGCAACTCAAAGCCGTTGCCGGCAGCGTCGGCCTCGTCATGGATCATTACGGCAATGGCGCCGCCATGCCTGTGCCGGTCTTTGGTGACATATCGCTGGTGGTCGCAGCCGTCCTTGCCGCCTTCGCGATTCTTTTCGGCACAAGGCACACGGATGCCACCGAGCACCAGAACGGTCTCATCCTCGCCATAGCACTTGAATCGGTGATAAAACTTTGCGCCTTCCTGACCGTTGGCATAGCCTGTACCTTCTTCCT
>JAATGD010000355.1 GCA_015654965.1 Hyphomicrobiales bacterium | reverse complement strand
GCCGAACTCTGTTCACCAGTGCCAAACAGTCAGCCTTAAATCAGGTGGAAACGCCGAGTTCGGCCAACCGCTCGATGCAGGCTTCTTCCACCTGATCAAGCTCAGCAAGCGTCTCATCGATATCGCGACGCTTTTGCCGCAGATCGCCGCGCTTTTCCTCAACGCGTTTCATCAATAGCTTGAGCTGGCCGGTTTCCCCCGGCGGCTCACGATACATCTGCACAATTTCGTGAATCTCAGCGATCGAGAACCCGAGACGCTTCCCACGCATGATTTGCTTGAGAAGGTGACGATCAGACGGCCTGAACAGGCGCGTGCGCCCACGCCGAACAGGCGCAATCAAGCCCTCGTCCTCATAAAAACGCAGGGTACGGGTTGATATCCCGAATTCTCGCGTCAGCTCCGTGATCGTATAATATTCGCGCACTACAACATCCCAGTCTTGCAATAAGCAGGCGAATGTTGTGCAACCGCATTTACGTAAAAGTCAATATTAAACCGTCACAATTGCTAATATTGACTATTAGCAACCACCACATTTATCACACAGCCTTGCCATCATAGTGCCGCTCATGCGTTATGAAGTGACAACAGAATTGATAACTGACAGCGATTCATGCGGCGTTCTATAAAATATACCCTCTTTGGACTGGTTATTGTTGTGCTTGCGGGCGCAGCACCTTTTGCGGTTGAACCTGTTGTCCAGAAGCTCGGGGAAGGTTCGATCCGGCAGCTGGCAAGAGACGGCAATTTCTGCACAACAGATGATTGCGAAGAAGGCATGAACTATGCCATTGGCTTCCTCGAAACCAATTACGGCCTCTCACCTGAAAACGTTAAATGGTGTATGGGTGTCGACGTTATCGCACATTATGAATTGCCATTTGGCAATGGTTTTAAAAATACGATAACTGATCAAATGTATCGGCGTTGCGGCGATCCTGGTCAGGACGAACCTGTCGGAAACTACACGGCAGAATAGAAGGCTCATTATTAAATGACGCGACTTTTACGCCTCGCCGCCTGGCTGGTTCTGGCACTGATTCTTATCGTCACGATAAGTCCTATCCAGTTCCGCCCCATCACCGGCGAACCTGCAGATGTGGAACGCTTCGCAGCTTTTTTTCTTGTCGGCTTTCTGTTTGCACTGGCTTATCCACGCCACTGGATCGCCGTGTTGATATTGACTATCGGATGCGCAGGCATGTTTGAGCTGCTCCAGCGACTGGCCCCAGGACGCCACGGCGAGTTTGCGGATTTTGTCTTCAAAGCAGTTGGCGCCATCGGTGGCGTTTGCATCGGGCGTGGGCTTAGCCTGCTGCCGTTCTTTTCAAAAAAGACATGAATCTGGCACCCAATCTTATGATTTCTCAATTGGAACCAAAACGATGCATGTGCGTTCTATCAGCATCAATTCCAACGGAGGTTTGAAATGGCCGATAATAAAACAGCTAACGACGTTCAGCAGGCTCTGGAACAACAGGTTTCTGAATTGCGCGGTGAGCTGAAACGTCTGTCAAAGTCTTTGGCATCACGCACGAGCGACTTCAGAGATACCGCTGAAGATGCTTTCGATGACGCGTCCGGTCGGTTTCGCCATGCAGCGCAGGCTGTCCGCGAGCGCGGTCAGGCCGTGGCAGAAACCGTCAAGGAAAATCCCGGTACAGCGACAACACTATTTGGTACCGCTGGCGTCCTGGGCGTATTGATCGGCGTGGCAATTGGCTGCGCGCTCTCTGATCGCCGTTAAATAATATAAGTGACTCCTCCTGACTGACCCGCGCTTCCACAGCGCGGGTTTTTCTTATTGGCTTTACCCGCTCGGTCAAGGCTGCTAATCGAAGCCATTGGCAATCTGCCACCGGTCGCAGCCTACCCGGTTAAAACAAGGACAAACGCGTGGAAATGGCGCGTGAAGACTGCGCCGTGGCTTTTAAAAAGGCACGCAAATGTCTGAAAAAACAGTATATTCAGATCTCAAGCAACTTGGATCGAGCGCATCCATTCCACAATCCCCTGAAGAGGCTGTGCTTGAACGCGTGGCAAACCCGCAAGCAGGAACTCCTTATTGCGTCCGCTTTACAGCGCCTGAATTCACCTCGCTCTGCCCAATGACCGGACAGCCAGACTTCGCACATTTGATGATAGATTATGTTCCGGGAGAATGGCTGGTCGAAAGCAAATCGCTCAAGCTTTTCCTGTT
>JAATGD010000089.1 GCA_015654965.1 Hyphomicrobiales bacterium | reverse complement strand
CAGGCGTGCTTGAGGTCGTCTGGGCCTATTATATGAAAAAATCAGAAGGTTTTTCCCTTCTCACTCCCAGCATCATCACTCTTGTCACAATGATCGGCAGCTTTCTTTTGCTCTCGGTCGCCATGCGCAGCCTGCCGCTCGGCACCGCCTATGCGGTCTGGACAGGCATCGGCGCGGTGGGCGCATTTCTGGTTGGCATCTTCGTTCTGGGAGAAGCCGCATCCTTTTTTCGCGTGGCAAGCGTGATGCTCATCATTGCGGGTCTGATCGGGCTAAAATTGTCGTCCTCGTAACGAACGAAAAAGGGAGGCAATGCCTCCCTTTTATTCCAGCCATCAATCTGTAAGCGCACCTGATCCAACAGACGCTTGCATTCCAGAAGGTCGAACAGCGCTTCCTGCAACAAGGACCGATTGTCTTTCGACGGACGCTTGCCATCGGCACCGACGGGACCATCCGTCTCGCCCTTGAGAAGGCCAAAAAGTTTGCGCGAGGGTGCTGGCGCCTTGATGCCATTGGGCAGGTTCATGGCGCTGTCCGCCGCATCTTCAGCGGCACGCTGGTCTGCGGCCTGACGCTTCTGCCGGGCAATGACCTCAATGGCCTGTACATCGCCATTGCCGAGCGCCATGACGAATTGCGGACTGTTTTCACGCAACAGGCGTTGCACGCCCTTGATCGTATAGCCCTGATCGTACAACAAATGACGAATGCCCTTGAGCAATTCGACATCGACAGGGCGATAATAACGGCGGCCACCGCCGCGTTTCATCGGCTTGATCTGCGTGAAGCGCGTTTCCCAGAAACGCAGCACATGCTGCGGAAGATCGAGGGATTCCGCAACTTCACTGATCGTCCTGAATGCATCAGGGCTCTTGTCCATCCATCTGCCCTTTCTGACGTGTCACTCGCACAGCCGCAACGGCTCCCACATCATCGATATATTCTAACGAACGATTCGCCTGCTATAATGAATGTATAATAGCAGAGTTTTATGTTTCACATTTCAAATTAGAGCGCATACCCGAAAAATGCGAAGCGGTTTGCGAGCCTTCATGACGGCAAACAGGCATAGGCGCCATTGGTTTCTAAAGCATATCGCGGAAAAGCGGGAACCGGTTTTCCGGCAATGACATGCGCAAAAAACAGTTAAAGCGCGACGCGCTTTAACGAATGAAAAATGCAGGAAAACCGCGCTCGCAAAGTAAAAAAAGCGAGCACGGTCAATGTGTTAGGAAAATATAGGACGATTATTTAGCGGCTTTGCCCTGACGCTTCTGATGCTCATGCAGAATGCGCTGCTTGAGAACATTGGAAGCCTTGAACGTCATGACGCGACGCGGAAGAATCGGCACTTCCTCGCCAGTCTTCGGGTTGCGGCCGATACGTTCATTCTTGTCGCGGACCTGAAACGTGGCGAAAGACGACAGTTTCACCGTCTCGCCATTGACGATTGCGTCACAGACCTCATCGAGAATCATCTCGACCAAAGCTGCCGACTCCGTTCTGGAAAGACCGACCTTGCGGTAAACAGCCTCTGCCAGATCAGCCCGCGTGACCGTTTTGCCTCCCATAACCGACCCTGCCTGTTAGCGTTGGAACAGATAATATCCTTACGTGACAGGACGTTACACAAATAAAAGCGGCAAGGTCAAGCCGCGAGTTCCCTCGCGGCAGATCAATTTTATCGCTTTTGGCTTTAACATCACTGTTCAGGCTAAAGGGAAGCGCCTTTTCGGGGTGATTATTTTACCAGCGCAGCAGAACCGCACCCCATGTAAAGCCGCCACCCATGGCTTCCAAGAGGACCAGATCGCCCTTCTTGATGCGCCCGTCGGCAACGGCGGTCGCCAGCGCCAGCGGAACCGATGCGGCAGACGTGTTGCCGTGCTGGTCCACGGTGATGACGACCTTGTTTTCAGCGATATTCAGCTTTTTGGCCGATGCATCGATAATGCGCTTGTTGGCCTGATGCGGCACGAACCAGTCGATATCTTCCGCCGTCAGGCCGGTTTCAGCGAATGACGCCTCGATAACATCGGTGATCATGCCGACCGCATGTTTGAAGACCTCGCGGCCTTCCATGCGCAGATGACCAACCGTTTGCGTCGTCGAAGGGCCGCCATCGACAAAGAGCTTTTCCTTGTGGCTGCCATCGGAGCGCAGATTGGCGGAAAGGATGCCCCGGTCCGACGTCAGCCCCTTGCCTTCAGCGGATTCAAGCACCAGCGCGCCAGCGCCGTCACCGAAGAGGACGCAGGTGGTGCGGTCGTTCCAGTCGAGAATGCGCGAAAAGGTTTCCGAGCCGATCACCAGCACGCGCCGCGCCATGCCGCCGCGAATATAGAGATCGGCGGTGGTGAGCGCATAGATGAAACCGCTACACACGGCCTGCAAATCGAAGGCAAAACCGCTGGTGATTCCAAGCGCGCGCTGGATTTCCACTGCACTTGCGGGAAACGTATGGTTGGGCGTGGAGGTTGCCACCAGCACGAGATCGATATCTTCGGGTGTAAGTCCGGCATTTTCGATTGCCGCGCGCGCCGCATCCGCGCCCAGCGACACGGTGGTTTCGCCCTCGCCCGCAATATGACGGGCGCGAATGCCCGTGCGCTGCACGATCCACTCGTCGGAGGTTTCGATGATACCTTCAAAGTCGCTGTTTTTCATAATCCGTTTCGGCAGTGCCGAACCGATACCCCGCACGACAGATCGTATCATCATTATTTTCCCGTCTTCAAAATTCTATGGCGCAAAGCCGCCTTTGCGCCGTCAAAACAAACCCCGTTGCGGGTTATCAATGTGCCTTCACTGCCGTATCGACATTATCGCCATCAGAAGCAACAAGCGGGTGACTGTGGTGAAAATGAGCCAGATCGGCTTCTATTTTCTTGAGCAGGCCATTGCGCACCATGTCATAGCCCACTTCGACAGCCGAACCAAAGCCTTCGATATTGGCGCTACCATGGCTCTTGATGACAATGCCGCTCAGACCCAGAAACACGCCGCCATTGACCTTGTTGGGGTCCATTTTCTCTCGCAGGCGGTCAAAAGCGCCCTTGGCAAAAATATAGCCGATTCTTGCAAGCCATGTCCGACTCATGGCCTGACGCAGCATCTGCGCCATCTGCCGCGCCGTACCTTCCGCAGCTTTCAAGGCGATATTGCCGGTAAAACCTTCGGTTACGACCACATCGACCGTACCCTTGCCGATATCATTGCCTTCGACAAAGCCGACATATTGCAAGCCATCGAGCGGCGTGTCGCGCAGGATCTGTCCGGCATCCTTGATCTCGTCCAGACCCTTCACCTCTTCGGTGCCGACATTCAAAAGTCCAACGGTCGGCTTGCGCACTTCAAACAGCGCGCGCGCCATGCCAGCGCCCATGACGGCATAATCGACGAGCTGACGCGCATCCGCGCCAATGGTCGCACCGACATCGAGAACGATGCTTTCGCCACGTAACGTGGGCCAGATACCGGCGAGCGCCGGGCGCTCGACATCCGACATCATGCGCAGGCAGAATTTCGACATGGCCATCAGCGCGCCGGTATTGCCCGCCGAAATACAGACATCCGCCTCGCCGGTCTTCACCGCTTCGATCGCCTTCCACATGGTCGATTTGCCGCGCCCCGTGCGTAGCGCCTGACTGGGCTTGTCATCCATGCCGACCGCGATTTCGCAGGCGCGGAACTCTGATGCGGCCTGCAATTTTGGAAAACGCGCCAGAACCGGCTCGACCTGTCCCGCCAGACCAAAAAAGATGAAGCGCATGTCGGGATGGCGCTCAAGGGCGCGCGCGGCACCCGGAACAACCACTTCGGGACCGAAATCACCGCCCATAGCGTCAATGGAGATTTTTACCACTCTTGATTATTCCTGTACGACCCCTGT
>JAATGD010000203.1 GCA_015654965.1 Hyphomicrobiales bacterium | reverse complement strand
ATTACGACAAAGGTCGATTGTCTGGCACCGCTGACCTTTGCCAGTTACAGCTATGACGATTTTCATCTGTTGATGCCGCTTTATATCTGCCGCCGGTTTGAAGGGGTCGCGCGCGGGCTGGAAGGGCAGGCGCTCAAATGGGTGCGCCCGAAAGACATGCGCGATTATCCCATGCCGCCGGCAGATGAGCCGTTGATCCCGTTTCTGATCGATCTTATTTAACATTCCTCGGGATTTTCCGGGATTCTTTCCAATCCGTTAATCGATGATTCACTCCGTTGCGGCATGTTTCAAAAACAAGCGCGGCGGAGTTGGCATCATGAGTCAGGATTATCAGCATTTCAGTCAGGGTCTGGACGAGAATATGCCGCGTGGCTTGTCGAAAGCCGGACGCTGCATTTTGCGCATTGGTTTGTTGTTCGGTTCCGCGGCGCTGGCTTTGGGCCTCATTATTATCCCGATCCTCAATGATCAGGCCAATCGCAAGGCCGCGCAATCTATCCTGCCGGACAATATCGACCGCACCATGACCGGATCGATCAAGCGCGATGCGCCATAAACGCCACCGCGCGTGGTCAAGATAGCTCGCCTTTAATTTTCCTCTGCTTTCCTCAAGGCTTCAGCCAGGGATGTTTTGGCCGAACCGCGCTTCAAAGGCTGTTGTTGCGACTGGTGGGGTGCCCAGCCGGAAAGCCAGATGGTTGAAAAGGTGGCACGAATGCGGCCATCGGGGTCGCTGAAACGCTCGGCATAAATTTCAGCTGCACGCAGGAAAAGGCGTTTGGATACAGGCTTACGCGAACGGTCCCGCAGCACATTCTGCATGCCCATGGCGCGCAGATCGGCCATCAGGTTGAAGAGCGAATCATAGCGCACGGTCGTATTTTCAGCGTCCGTCACCGGCAGCGCAAAGCCTGCGCGCTGCAAAAGCCCGCCGACATCGCGAATATCTGCAAAGGGAAAGACCCGCGGAGATGCCCCTCCTGTCAGTTCCACTTCCGCCTGAAGCAGGCTTTCGCGCAATTCACCTAAGGTGCCATTGCCGCTTAAAGCGCCCAGAAACAGGCCATCGGGTTTGAGCGCACGGGCAATTTGCAGCATGACGCCGGGTGTGTCGTTGGTGGCATGCAGCGACAGCAGCGAGACGATCAGATCGGCACTTTGCGGCTTGAGCGGCAAGGCTTCTTCATCGCCGACTATGCCCGCGAAGGGACCTTCGAGAAACGCCTTGTCCCGTTCGATGCGCAGAATCGTGTCCGCCTTGCCGGAACGCGCGATGGCGCTGGCTACCAGACCATTATGACCGGCCAGATCGACCGCTACGTTAAAATGCCGCTCGACGGCATCTAACCGATCTTCGAGGTCTTCCGTTGCCCGACGCAGGAGAAAATCAGCGCCTTTATCGCCGCGTTTGAAGGCACGGCGGCGAAAGGCCAGCAGAAGATTACGGTCGAAGATTGCACTTTCGGGAGCAGGCATGGAATTCCGTCTTTTCTTTTTGACCGTAATAGTTAGTCTGACTTTGGGGATAAATGCATTCGGAAGGGGGCGAATGCAATGGCGGAACGAAACATCACTGATCAAGGTTTTTTGCGCAGGCTGTTTTCAGGCATGCGCCAGCCGTTGCGTATGGCCGGGCAGGGCGCTGCCAATCTGCTTTTTCCGGCCACCTGTATCGGGTGCCGGACGCATGTTTCCCAGCCCGGAACCCTATGCCCGGCCTGCTGGTCGGATTTGCGCTTTATCGAAAAGCCTTATTGTCCCGTGTTGGGAACGCCATTTTCTCATGATTTTGGTGATGGTTTCATGAGTGCTGCGGCTATTGCTGATCCGCCGCCTTTTCGTTATCTGCGTTCGGCGGTGATGCATCGGGGAGCAGCCCAGCGCATGGCCGTGTCGCTGAAATTTTACGACCGCACAGACCTTGCCCCGTGGATGGCGCGCTGGATGCAGCGGGCGGGGCGCGAATTGCTCGATGATTGCGATGTGATCCTGCCGGTGCCGCTGCATCGCTGGCGATTTTTGCAGCGGCGATTCAACCAGTCAGCCGAACTGGCGCGTGCCCTGTCACAATTGGAGAATAAGCCGTTCGCGCCGCAGGCTTTTATGCGTGTAAGGCGAACGGAGCGCCAGATCGGATTGGGCATGAAAGAGCGCAAGCGCAATGTCGATGGCGCTTTCAGGGTGCCCGAGGAGCATGAAATCCATGTTCGTGGACGTCATGTGTTGTTGATAGACGATGTCTATACGACGGGGGCCACGGTCAAAGCCGCAACGCGTGCCTTGTTGCGCGGGGGTGCCAAAAGCGTCGATGTGCTGACGTTCAGCCGCGTCTTGCCAGAGTTGTGAGATAGCGGGGCCTTCCAGATGGGCATGTTTCTCATTATATAAGGCGCAATAAATGGAGTTTTTCATGGTTGATGTCACAATCTACACCCGCCCGGGCTGCCCCTATTGCACCCGTGCCGTCAATCTTCTGACCCGCAAGAAGGTGGCGTTCAAGGAGATCAGTGCGCTCGCACCGGATTTGCGTGCCGAAATGCAGACACGCTCGGGTCGCAATACGTTTCCGCAGATTTTTATCGGTTCCGTGCATGTCGGCGGCTGCGATGATCTGTTTGAACTTGAATATGATCACAAGCTCGGTCATCTGCTTGAAACCGGCGAATTGAAGTAAGGATTGATGGAGATGAGCACTTTCCGCGCCGCAGCCATTCAGATGCGTTCGGGTGTCAATGTTGGACGCAATATCGAGGCGCTGGAAAAGCTGGTTGCCGTGGCCGCCGATAAAGGCGCGCACTATGTGCAGACACCGGAAATGACTGGTGCGCTGATGCGGGACCGTGTGGCTTTCAAGGCAAGTTTGCGTGACGAGGCCAATGATCGCGTATTTGCGGCAGCATCAATTTTCGCAAAAAAGCACGGCATTTATCTCCATATCGGCTCGACGGCAATCGATGCGGGTGACGGCAAGATCGCCAATCGCGGGGCAATTTTTACGCCATCGGGTGACAAGCTCGTCACCTACGACAAGATCCATATGTTCGATGTTGATCTCGATAATGGTGAAAGCTGGCGCGAATCCGCGACCTATGAACCGGGCAGGGAAACGGTCGTGGCATCACTTCCTTTCGCCAATCTAGGCATGGCGATCTGTTATGATATCCGCTTCCCGCAGCTGTTCCGTGCGCAGGCGTTGAATGGCGCCAATGTGATCACGGGACCGGCGGCCTTTACCAGACAGACTGGCGAAGCGCACTGGCATATCTTGCAGCGTGCGCGGGCCATTGAAAATGGTGCCTTCCTGATTTCAGCAGCCCAGGGCGGGTTGCATGAGGATGGACGTGAAACCTATGGCCATTCGCTGATTGTCTCGCCTTGGGGCAAGATTTTGGCTGAGGCCGATCATGGCGAGCCGGATGTCATTCTTGCCGATATCGATATCAGCGAAAGTGTGGCTGCACGCGCCAAGGTGCCGAATTTGAAGAATGCGCGTGAGTTTAGCGTCAAAACTGTCGCCGCGAAACAGACAGAGGATGCATCAAGTCGATGATCCGCTTTTCGCTTCATTGCGATCATGGCCATGATTTTGAAGGCTGGTTCCGTGACAATGCCGATTTTGAGGAGCAGACAGAGCGCAAGCTTGTTGCCTGCCCGATTTGCAATTCGCAATCCGTGCAGAAGTCACTGATGGCACCTGCGGTATCGACAAACCGCAACAAGGAAAAGATCGCTATGGGGCTTGTTGGGGCGCTGGGCGAGGCGCAGAAAAAAGTCCTCGATGAAATGCGCGAGTTGAGCCGCAAGGTTCGGGAGAATGCCGATTATGTCGGCGATAAATTTGCCGAGGAAGCCCGCAAGATTCACTTTGGCGAGACGCAAGAACGCGGCATCTATGGCGAAGCAAGCCATGACGACGTGCGCTCGCTGATTGAGGATGGCGTCGAAGTCATGCCGCTTCCGGTTTTCCCGGAAGAGCAGAACTGACCTTTATTGCCTTTGCTTATTGTGACCGTTCAGCCAGCATCATGTAGTTCACATCCAGATCGCGCGAACGGTTCCAGCTGTCAGAGAGCGGATTATAGCTGACGCCCAACCGGTCGATGATTTGAAGGCCGGATTTCGAGAGTGCTGTTTCCAGTTCCTGCGGGCGCACCAGTTTTTCATATTGATGCGTGCCACGCGGTAACCAGCGCAGCACATATTCCGCGCCGAGGATTGCCAGTCCATAAGCTTTGAGCGTGCGGTTGATGGTGGCGACGAACATCAGCCCGCCGGGCTTGACCATCTCGCTGGTCGCCGACATGAAAAGATCGACATCAGCGACATGCTCGACCACTTCCATATTGAGCACGATATCGAATTCCTCGCCCGCTTCTGCCAGCGCTTCGGCCGTTGTGGCGCGATAATCGATCTCGACACCGCTTTGGGCCGCATGGATTTTCGCAACCTCGATATTGGTTTGCGACGCGTCCGCACCAATCACCGTTGCACCGAGACGGGCCATCGGCTCGCATAAAAGACCGCCGCCACAACCGATATCGAGCAGGCGCAGGCCCTCAAATGGCCGAGGGCTTTTCGGATCACGTCCGAATTTTTCGCAGACCTTTTCCTTGATATAGGCAAGGCGTGTCGGGTTGAACTTGTGGAGCGGACGGAATTTACCCTGCGGGTTCCACCATTCAGCCGCGATGCGCGAAAAATGTTCGATCTAGGAAGCGTCGATTGTGGTGCGGGCGGTTTCAGTCATCTTGTTCTCCTGAAAGTGCAGGCTCCTGCCTTCCAAGGTAGCGCCCCAAAGTCAAGGATCAAATCAATTTCCTGCACGGTCTTGCGGAACCGCGACATTTTAGCTATGTGACCCCGGGTTTGCCTGTCGCAACAATATGATGTTTGAGAAGGCAAGAGTGTAATTTTCCAAACAGCGGGACCTCTCCTTCAATGGCGCGCATCGTGATGAAATTCGGCGGCACATCGGTAGCCGATCTGGAACGCATCTATAATGTGGCGCGCCACGTCAAACGCGAGGTCGATGCGGGCAATCAGGTGGCCGTCGTCGTTTCGGCCATGTCCGGCAAGACCAATGAACTGGTCGGCTGGGTGCAGAACATGTCGAAAGTCTGCGGTGCCAGCTCGCCCTTCTACGATGCGCGTGAATATGATGCCATCGTCGCCTCCGGCGAACAGGTGACGAGCGGCCTTCTGGCGATTGCACTGCAATCCATCGGCGTCGAGGCGCGTTCGTGGCAGGGCTGGCAGATTCCGATCAAGACCGACAATGCCCATGGCGCTGCGCGGATTCAGGAAATCGATGGGTCGGAAATGATCCGTCGTATTGAAAAAGGGCAGGTTGCGGTTGTCGCCGGTTTTCAGGGCATCGGCCCGGATAACCGTATCGCGACGCTCGGACGCGGCGGATCGGATACGTCGGCCGTGGCGATAGCGGCGGCTGTGAAGGCGGATCGCTGCGATATTTATACCGATGTGGATGGTGTCTACACGACGGATCCGCGTGTGGAACCCAAGGCAAAGCGCCTGGCAAAAATTTCGTTTGAGGAAATGCTGGAAATGGCATCCCTCGGCGCCAAGGTTTTGCAGGTTCGCTCGGTCGAACTTGCCATGGTGCACAAGGTGCGTACCTTTGTGCGTTCGAGCTTTACGGACCCCGATGCGCCGGGCATGGGTGATCCGATCAATCCGCCCGGAACGCTTATTTGCGACGAGGATGAAATCGTGGAACAGCAGGTCGTCACTGGTATCGCCTTTGCGAAGGATGAAGCGCAGATTTCACTGCGGCGCGTGGCCGACCGGCCGGGCATTTCAGCAGCCATTTTCGGCCCGCTCGCCGAAGAGCATATCAATGTCGATATGATCGTGCAGAACGTCTCGGAAGACGGCTCCAAAACCGATATGACCTTCACGGTCCCGACCGGTGATGTCGACAAGGCGCTGAAGGTTCTCGATAACGTCAAGGGTGAAATCGGCTTCGACAATATCCAGTCGGAAACAGGTCTGGCCAAGATTTCGGTCATCGGTATCGGCATGCGCAGTCATGCCGGTGTTGCCGCAACGGCGTTCAAGGCCTTGGCTGAAAAGGGCATCAATATCCGCGCCATCACCACCTCCGAGATCAAGATTTCCATCCTGATAGACGGACCTTATGCGGAACTGGCGGTGCGTACGCTGCACGCCGTCTATGGTCTGGACAAGTAAGATCGCATAGCCAATCTACGGATTTTCATGACCCGTTGTGTGTTTGTGCCGCGCTTTGTTTCAGAGTGCGGCACTGCAACATTTCGCGAGACGATATAATTTATGCGCAAAGCTCTGGACGCGCGTGTCAAAAATGCTCACAAAGGAACTGGTGATGCTTCGCGGATCGATCATGCGATCGGTAGGCGAGCGTAGTCCAGTACTTTGTCCGGTCATCTGAAAGGAGCCTCCGACGATCATGCGTGATTTGACAACCGGTCCCCGCGTATTGCTCAGGCGATTACGCGAATTGATGGCGGAGCCGCTTGAACCGCAGGTTCGCCTCGACCGGATCGTTCGTGAAATCGCGCAGAACATGGTTGCGGAGGTTTGCTCTTTCTACATCTTGCGTGCCGATGGCGTGCTGGAGCTTTACGCAACCGAAGGTCTTAATCCGCAATCCGTCCATCTGGCGCAATTGCGTCTGGGTGAAGGTCTGGTCGGCACGATTGCAGCAAGTGCGCGTCCATTGAACCTTACCGACGCGCAAAGCCATCCAGCCTTTGCCTATCTGCCGGAAACCGGCGAAGAAGCCTATAACTCATTCCTCGGCGTTCCTGTCTTGCGCGCTGGCCGCACTTTGGGCGTTCTTGTCGTCCAGAACCAGACCAAGCGGGCATATCGCGAGGACGAGGTTGAGGCGCTTGAAACAACGGCAATGGTGCTGGCCGAAATTATCGCGTCCGGTGACGGCTTGCGCCTGTCGCGTCCGGGGATCGAACTGGATCTGGGCCGCCCGATGAGCGTGTCGGGTCATGCTTTCAATGACGGTATCGGCCTTGGCCATGTCGTGCTGCATGAGCCGCGCATCGTCGTCACCAATCTTTTCAATGAAGACAGCCAGGCGGAACTGAACCGGCTTGAGGAAGCGCTGGGTTTTCTGCGTATTTCCATCGACGATATGCTTTCGCGCCGCGATGTTGCCGCCGAAGGCGAGCACCGAGAAGTGCTCGAAGCCTATCGCATGTTCGCGCATGATCGCGGCTGGGTCCGGCGACTGGAAGAAGCGATCCATAACGGGCTGACGGCTGAAGCGGCTGTCGAAAAAGTGCAGAGCGACACGCGCGCGCGCATGGTGCATCTGACCGATCCCTATATGCGCGAGCGGCTGTCGGATTTCGATGATCTCGCCAATCGCCTGTTGCGCCAGCTGATGGGGCGTGACGCCAAGACGATGGCCGAATCGCTCGTCAAGGATGCGATTATTGTGGCCCGTTCCATGGGGGCTGCGGAATTGCTCGATTATCCGCGTGAGCGTTTGCGCGGTGTGGTTCTCGAAGACGGTGCGGCGACCAGCCATGTGGTGATTGTGGCGCGTGCCATGGGCATTCCGGTTGTGGGGCAGGCCAAGGGTGTCGTGTCCATGGCCGAAAACAATGATGCCGTCATCATTGATGGCGATGAGGGCATGGTGCACCTGCGCCCGCAAGCGGACCTCGAATCGGCCTATGCCGAAAAGGTTCGTTTCCGTGCCCGGCGTCAGGCGCATTATCGCGAATTACGTGACAAGCCGGCCATGACGGTTGACGGTGCCGAAGTGGCGCTGATGATGAATGCGGGCCTTCTGGTGGACCTGCCGCAGCTTGCCGAATCAGGTGCTTCGGGAATCGGTCTGTTCCGCACCGAATTGCAGTTCATGGTTGCATCGACCTTTCCGCGGGCCGAGCAGCAGGAGCGGCTTTATCGATCTGTCATCGAGGCTGCGAACGGCAAACCGGTGACTTTCCGTACGCTCGATATCGGCGGCGACAAGGTGCTACCCTATTTCAGTGCGGCAGCACATGAAGAGAACCCGGCCCTTGGGTGGCGGGCGATTCGCCTCACGCTTGACCGCCCCGGATTGTTGCGCACCCAGTTGCGCGCGCTTTTAAAGGCGGCAGGCGGCGGTGAATTGCGACTGATGCTGCCGATGGTCACCGAAGTCAGCGAAGTGAAGGCTGCGCGCGAGATCATCGAGCGCGAGGTGCGTCACCTCTCGCGTTTCGCCCATAGCCTGCCGACACGCATGAAGCTTGGCGCCATGGTCGAGGTGCCAGCACTTTTATGGCAGCTTGACGAGTTGATGGCCATAGTGGACTTTGTCTCGGTCGGCTCCAATGACCTGTTCCAGTTTTTGACCGCGACCGATCGTGGCAATTCGCTGATCTCAAGCCGTTTTGACCAGCTTTCGCCCGCTTTCCTGCGCGCGCTACGTCATATTCTCGATGTCGGTCAGCGCAGCAATACGCCCGTCACGCTTTGCGGTGAAATGGCTGGGCGTCCCTTGACGGCCATGGCCTTGATCGGTCTTGGCTACCGCTCCATTTCCATGTCGGCGGCGGCAATTGGTCCGGTCAAGGCGATGCTGGCGTCACTCGATGCGGGCAAGCTCAACGCCTTGCTGGCGCAGGAGCTGGACAAGCCGAACAATGCGCATTCCCTGCGCGAACTTCTGCTGCAATTTGCCGAAGACAACGATATTCCGTTGTAGCGAAGCGTTCCGTCTTTCGTGAGCGGTCGCGCATTCCATGCGCGGCCCGATTTTTCATTTGCATAAAGCTGCCAGATTTTAGGACATGAGATGATTGCATTGCCGCAGGAGCGGATGGACCAGCTGTTGAAGCGGTTCTCGATGATTGAAAGCCAGATGGCGAACAATCCCGATTCGGAAACCTATGTGAAGCTGGCTTCCGAATATTCCGAGCTTCAGGACGTGGTGGGTAAAATTCGCGAGCTGACAGACGCCAGAAAAGAAGCGGGCGATCTCGCGGCCATGCGCGACGATGCTGCGACCGATTCTGAAATGCGCGCTTTGGCGATTGAGGAATTGCCACAAGTGCAAAAACGCATCGAAGCCTTGGAGCAGGAAGTCCAGATATTGCTTCTGCCCAAGGATGCAGCGGATGAAAAAAACGCGATTCTTGAAATTCGTGCAGGTACCGGTGGGTTGGAAGCCGCTCTTTTTGCTGGCGATCTTTTTCGCATGTATGAGCGTTATGCGAGCGAAAAAGGCTGGCGCGTCGAGATGGTTTCGGCAAGCGAGGGCGATGCGGGCGGCTATAAGGAAATCATTGCAACCGTTTCGGGCAAGGGCGTCTTCTCCAAGCTGAAATTTGAATCGGGCGTGCATCGCGTGCAGCGGGTGCCGGAAACCGAAGCGGGTGGGCGCATTCACACCTCCGCTGCAACAGTTGCCGTTCTGCCGGAAGCTGAGGAAATCGATATAGAAATCCGCAGTGAAGATATCCGTATCGATACGATGCGCGCTTCGGGAGCGGGCGGCCAGCACGTGAATACGACCGATTCGGCCGTGCGCATCACTCATATTCCGACCGGTATCATGGTTGTTCAGGCGGAAAAATCCCAGCACCAGAACCGCGCCCGCGCCATGCAGATATTACGCGCCCGATTGTTTGACATGGAGCGGCAGAAAGCCGACAATGAGCGTTCGCAATCACGCCGCAGCCAGGTCGGCTCCGGTGATCGTTCCGAGCGCATCCGCACCTATAATTTCCCGCAAGGACGCGTAACCGATCACCGTATTAATCTCACGCTCTATAAGCTGGACCGTGTGATGATGGGCGAGCTGGACGAGTTGATCGATGCGCTGATTTCCGATCACCAGACGGCCCTTCTGACGGAGCTGAACGAATAGAATGGCCGAACGCCTTGATGTTTTGATGGTCGAAGCGCGGTCCCGCTTGCGGGCTACGGGCAGTGAAACGCCTGATCTTGATGCGCGGCTTCTCCTCGAATGGGCAACGGGGGCAACGCGGCTCGATCTTGTTTTGAGGCCGGAGAAACTGATCGAGGGCGCGCAGGCGGAGGCGTTGCGCGAAGCGGTCATGCGGCGCGAGGGTGGCGAGCCTGTTCATCGCATCATCGGGGTTCGAGAATTTTATGGCCTGCCGTTTCAGCTTTCTCCCGAAACGCTCGAACCGCGACCGGATACCGAAACACTGGTGGAGCTTGTCGTCCCGTCCATCGAAAGCTTGATGGCAAAACATCACCGTGTCGAATTGCTCGATATGGGGACAGGCACGGGCGCGATCGTGATTGCGCTTCTCAAGCGCTTCGAGCATCTGCATGGCGTGGCGGTTGACATTTCGGAAGGGGCGCTGGCCACCGCGAGAATCAATGCAGTAACCAATGGTGTGAGCGCGCGTTTCGCAGCGCTTCACAGTGACTGGTTTGCTTCGGTCAGCGGACGCTTTCATATGATCGTCTCAAATCCACCCTATATTCCACATGATGATATCGTGGAATTATCGCGGGAGGTGCGGGAGCACGATCCACATGCGGCGCTTGATGGCGGCATGGACGGATTGGATTTTTATCGCGCCCTTGCAGAACATGCAGGTGCGTACCTATATGAAGATGGTATGGTAGCCGTTGAGATCGGCGCCGGACAATTTCATGATGTGAAAGCACTGTTTGAAAAAGCAAATTTTTTGCTTGTCGGTGACGCATGTGATCTTGGTGGTCATCGCAGAGCTATGATTTTTGCACAAAAGCATGCGTCCGGCTTTTAAACTGTATAAGTTTGCAAAAGCGGCGTGAAAAAAACACTTGGAATTTGCGGCGAAGCCGTTTAGGTTCCGGCCACCGTATATAGCCAGAATGGTTTTGCCCGCTTTCGGGCGGTGGGAATGCTCCATGACGTTTTAAGGTCATGCTCTCCCGGGGTTTCAGTCTTTGGAGATGGTTCGTACGGAAGGTCACGACTTTCAGGCATGGTCCCGAAGAGCAATGCTTTTCGCAATGGGCTTTGCATTGGAACACATCCCGGAAAGCGTAAGCTTTTTTCGGACTGGATGTGCGTTGAGACAAATGGTTAGAGCGCTGGTCTGATGGGATCGGATTGAAGTGCGTTCAGTTTTAACCGTGTGAAACTTAGGAACAGTAGATGCGCAGGAAGTTTTAGGGCGTGCTTCCTCCAAGGCTTAACAGCAAGAAACCAGTGGATGTTTTGTCCCGGTGTTTTTACGCCCTTTAATCTGAAAAGAGATGAATATGAGGCCAGCACAGCAGAACAGGCGCATGCGCGGACGGGGGAATAACAATAATAATAACAACCGCAAGGGCCCCAATCCTCTGTCACGCAATTATGAGAGCAATGGACCCGACGTAAAAATTCGCGGCAATGCGCAACATATTGCAGAAAAATATACGACACTGGCACGCGACGCGCAGGCATCCGGCGACCGCGTCATAGCTGAAAACTATCTTCAGCATGCAGAACATTATAATCGCATCATCATGGCTGCGATGGCGCAAAACCCGGCGCCTATCCAGCATCGCGAAGAAAATTTCGACGATTATGATGATGACGATACGGGCTTTGCCCCTGCTGTTGCATCCGAGCCGCGTCCCGTCAATGGCTCCGGCCCGCAGCCTGTGATCGAAGGCACGCCTGCCGAAGTGGTTTATGGCGAAGACGGTGGCGAGACGGCAAAGGCGGGTGAAGGCCGTGCGCCGCGTGACCGTGACAATCGTCGTCCCCCTCGTGGTCGCCGCCCGCAACGCGAGCGGTTCAATTCCGAGGAACAGCCGCGCCAGATGAGCGAGCAGCCATCGCCAAGTGAAACCGTTGTTGCAGAAGCACAGGAACAGCCGGCACCGGTGATTGCTGAAAGCGCGCCGGTCGAGACCGTAGCCGTTGTGGCTGCTGACGAGGAAACGTCTGCTGCACCGCGTCGTGTGACGCGTCGTCCGGGACGTCCGCGCCGGGTTGCCAAGGATGAAACGGCTGGTACTGAGACGCCTGCCACCGAAGCTGTAAGCTCCGATGCCTGACGCCTTTCGGGCGCAAGATTGTTTGCATAAAACGAATTGAAAATGGCGCGGTTTTCCGCGCCATTTTTATTTGATGGCAAGGGGTTGCGGCCTCTTGCCGAAAGCGAGACCTGGTCCCATATCCTATGCAGCACCGGGCAAAATTCTCAACAGAACATACCCGGACAGACAGCAAGCCCGCCCAAGCGGGGGCTTCATCACCCAACATCTTTCGGTGCCTTGAAGGGCCGGAGGGCAAAGGAGACATTATGAATATCGAGAAATATACCGAACGGGTTCAGGGGTTTCTCCAGTCGGCCCAGACATTCGCGCTTTCATCCAGTCATCAGCAATTCACTCCCGAACATCTGCTCAAGGTCCTTGTCGATGACAATGAAGGGCTTGTGGCGTCTCTCATCGAGCGCGCCGGTGGGCGTATTGCCGACGTGCGCCTTGGATTGCAGAACGCGCTTGAAAAACTGCCAAAAGTCACCGGCGGCAACGACCAGCTTTATCTGGCGCAGCCCTTGGCAAAAGTCTTTACAACGGCTGAGGAACTGGCCAGCAAGGCTGGAGACAGTTTCGTCACCGTCGAGCGGCTTTTACAGGCGCTGGCAATCGAGAAATCGGCCAAAACCTCTGACATTCTTTCTCAGGCCGGTGTGACGCCGACAGCACTCAATAAGGTAATCAATGACATGCGCAAAGGTCGGACTGCGGATTCGGCGTCGGCTGAAAGCAATTATGATGCTTTGAAGAAATATGCGCGTGATCTCACGGAAGATGCGCGTTCGGGCAAGCTTGATCCGGTGATCGGGCGTGATGAGGAAATCCGCCGCACCATTCAGGTTCTCTCGCGTCGCACCAAGAACAATCCGGTGCTGATAGGTGAGCCGGGTGTGGGCAAGACGGCGATTGCCGAAGGCCTGGCGCTTCGTATCGTCAATGGTGACGTGCCTGAATCGCTGAAAGACAAGCAGTTGATGGCGCTTGACATGGGCGCGCTGATTGCCGGTGCGAAATATCGCGGTGAGTTCGAGGAGCGGCTGAAGGCGGTTCTTTCGGAAGTGCAGACGGCAGCAGGGCAGATCATCCTGTTCATCGACGAGATGCACACGCTTGTGGGCGCAGGCAAGAGCGATGGCGCGATGGATGCGTCGAACCTCCTGAAACCTGCGCTTGCGCGTGGCGAGCTGCATTGCGTCGGCGCGACCACGCTTGAGGAATACCGCAAATATGTCGAGAAGGACGCAGCGCTCGCGCGTCGTTTCCAGCCGGTTTTCGTGGATGAGCCCACCGTCGAGGATACGATTTCGATCCTGCGCGGACTGAAGGAAAAATACGAACAGCATCACAAGGTTCGTGTCTCCGATTCGGCGCTTGTGTCGGCTGCGACCCTGTCGAACCGTTATATCTCCGACCGTTTCCTGCCGGACAAGGCCATCGACCTTGTCGATGAAGCGGCATCGCGTCTGCGCATGCAGGTCGATTCCAAGCCCGAGGAACTCGATGAGATCGACCGTCGCATCATGCAGTTGAAAATCGAGCGCGAAGCCCTGAAGGTGGAAACTGATGCTGCATCCAAGGATCGTTTGTAGCGGCTGGAAAAAGAACTGGCGGATCTTGAAGAGGAATCCTCAGAACTTACGTCCAAATGGCAGGCCGAAAAGCAGAAGCTCGGCCTTGCTGCCGATCTCAAGCGGCAGCTTGACGAGGCGCGCAATGCATTGGCGACTGCACAACGCAATGGTGAATT
>JAATGD010000274.1 GCA_015654965.1 Hyphomicrobiales bacterium | reverse complement strand
GTTATTCCAAGCGTTGTTTACACGCAGCCAGAAGTAGCGTCTGTCGGCAAGACCGAAGAAGAGCTGAAAGCCGCAGGCGTTGAGTACAAGATCGGCAAGTTCCCGTTCACGGCAAATGGTCGCGCACGTGCCATGCTGCACACGGATGGCTTTGTGAAGATCCTCGCCGACAAGGCAACGGATCGCGTATTGGGCGCTCATATCCTTGGCTACAATGCCGGCGAAATGATCCACGAACTGGCCGTTTTGATGGAGTTTGGTGGTTCGTCCGAAGATCTCGCGCGCACCTGCCATGCGCACCCAACCATGTCGGAAGCTGTTCGTGAATCGGCACTCGCGACTTTCGCCAAGCCGATCCACATGTAAGTGATCATGTTGTTCCAATAAGAAAAAGCCCGGCCATGTGCCGGGCTTTTTCTTATAATTTTGTTTAATTCTGCGCTGGTGGGGTTGCGGGTGGCTCTGCCGGTGGTGTTGGGGCCGATGGTGCAGGCTCGCTTTGCGTGGCCGGTGGTGAGGCAGGCGGCGGCGGTGTCGATGTATCGGATGTACTGCCGCCCCGATAGAAGAAATAGCCAACAGCCAGAATTGCTGCGAGCAGAATGACGGCCAGCAATGTACCACCACTGCCGCGGGGCTGCGATGTGCGGCCAACTGGATCGGTCACTCTTGTTTCTGCTGATCTGGGGTCTGCATGGCGCGGATTGTTGATCGGATCGAGTGGGTCAACCATTGCCTCTCCTCCTGTTGAAATACAACCATTGCAAAGTTTAACGCAATCGGCCCCTGATTGTTCCGCCTTACAACATGACGGTAAGGCTAGTATCGTGAATTCGAAATTCGTCTCATTTCGATATCAGGACACTAGGCGCGTGGATGCGCCTTGTCATAGACTTCAAGCAATCGCTCTGTATCGACGCCGGTATAGACCTGGGTTGTTGACAGGCTGGCATGGCCGAGCAATTCCTGAATGGTGCGCATATCGCCACCCCGCCCCAGAAGATGGGTGGCAAAGGAATGGCGCAGGGCATGCGGGGTTGCGCTGTCTGGTAGTCCAAGGCCTGCGCGCAGTTTCTGCATTTCGCGCTGGATGATCGCGGCATGAAGCACACCGCCCTTGGCGCCGCGAAACAGCGGCTTGTCGGCAGAAAGATCGAACGGGCAAAGTTCGCGATATTGCGCGACAGCGCGATAGACAATGGGCAGCAGGGGGACGAGCCGCGCCTTGTTGCCCTTGCCGGTGATGGTGATCGAAAGGGCTGAAGCGTCCGACAAGGCATCGCCCATCAGGCCAAGCGCTTCGGAAATGCGCAGTCCGCAGCCGTAGAGAAGGGTGAGGACAGCGGCATTGCGGGCGGCAATCCACGGCTCATCCGCCATCTGCTCATTGGCGGCCACCACGCGGCGTGCATCATCGGCTGTCAGTGGTTTGGGCAGGGATTTTGGCTGGCGTGGTGCGCGAATGGCGCTGGCGCCTGCCGCATTGGCAAGCCCCCGTCTTTCCAGATGGCGCAACAGCGAGCGCACCCCGGCCAATCCGCGTCCCAGGGTCCGCGCGCCTGCGCCATCATTGCGGCGATTGGCGAGAAACGAGCGCAGATCAGCCACGCGCAGGTTGCTGATATCCTTCAGGGATGGCGGTTCACCCATATGGGTGGTCAAAAAATGCAGGAACTGGCGCGTGTCGCGCTCATAGGCGTCGAGCGTATTTGCGGACAAGCGGCGCGTGTCTTTGAGCGTTTTGAGCCATTCTTCGCGCGCGGCAGCCAGATCGGGACGCGCCGGAATAAGGATTTCGTTGCCTGTCGCCATTTTAATCATGTCCATGAAAGTTGATGGCATTCTGGCAGAGATAAGTTTCAGGCCCGTAAATGGATCAATCCGCATTTTTCTTGGCCTTGTCGCTGGAATTGGGTAAGCGATAGATCAATAGAGATCACAAACGGAAGAATTCATGCCGCGTCCAGAAAATCCGATCCAGCTTGCCATTGTGGGTGCCGCGCAGGGCATTCGCGGAGAGGTCAGGCTCAAGACTTTTACCGGGGATCCCTTGGCGATTGCCGATTACGGGTTGCTTTATGATGAAGCGGGCAAGGCTTATGAAATTCTTGAGGCACGTCCGGCCAAAACGGTCGTCATTGTGCGTTTCAAGGGCATCAATGACCGGAACGCTGCAGAAGCCCTCAATGGCACTGCTCTTTATATCGATCGCGCGCAATTGGCCGACGACGATCTTGATGAGGACGAATATTTTCATACCGATCTCATTGGTCTTGCAGCCGTCGATGCGGAGGGCAAGGATTATGGTTTGGTGAGCGCCCTGTTCGATTTCGGCGGGGGCGATCTGATCGAATTGAGTCAGAAGGGCAAGCGTCCGATGCTCATTCCCTTTACCGAAGCTGCCGTGCCGGAGATCGATTTCGACAAGGGGATTCTGCTTGTCGATCCGGTTGCCGCCGGTCTGATCGCCGATGATGATGACAGTGACCGCGAACGGTCTCAAAAATCATGACGGATGCACAATCAGCCAAAGAAGCAAAAAGCCTCGGTTTTCACGCCTCGGTGCTGACGCTTTACCCGGAAATGTTTCCGGGGCCGCTGGGTATTTCGTTGGCGGGCAAGGCGCTTGCCGAAGGCACATGGCAGTTGGATGCCGTGCAGATCAGGGATTTTGCAGAAGGCCGCCATCGCATGGTCGATGACACGCCATCGGGTGGGGGTGCCGGTATGGTGATGAAGCCCGATGTGGTGGCTCGCTCGCTCGATTCTGTTTCTGATGGTCGCCCAATGCTGCTGATGAGCCCGCGCGGGCGTCCCTTGACGCAGGAAAGGGTGCGCGAACTGGCTTTGGGGCCGGGCGCAATCATCCTTTGCGGGCGCTTTGAAGGGGTTGACGAGCGGGTGATCGAAGCGCGCAATCTCGAAGAAGTATCCATTGGCGATTATATATTGTCGGGTGGCGAGACGGCGGCCATCGTGCTGCTTGATGCCATTGTGCGGCTGTTGCCCGGTGTGATGGGCAATCAACAGTCAGGTGAGACGGAAAGTTTCGAGACGGGACTTCTCGAACATCCGCATTATACGCGTCCGCAAATATGGGAAGATCGCTCCATTCCCGATATTCTGACGTCTGGCAATCATGGCGCTATCGACAAGTGGCGGCATGCCGAGGCTGAACGCATCACGCGTGAGCGTCGTCCTGATCTCTGGGCGGCTTATGAAGAGGCAAGACGCAAATGAACCTGATCCAGCGCCTTGAAAGCCTGTCGCTGGCGCTTCTGGCGCTCGGCGCTTATTGGGTCAGCGGTGCAAATTGGTGGCTTTTCGCGGTGCTGATCCTCGCGCCCGACCTGTCGTTCTTCGCCTACATGAAAGGGCCGCGTACGGGCGCTGTAGTTTACAATATAGCGCATAGCTGGATCGGTGTCGTATTTGTGGCAGTGCTGGGCTGGTTCATGAGCTGGCCGCTCTGTCTGGCAATTGCGCTTATCTGGGCGGTGCATATCGGTGTGGATCGCGCTCTTGGCTATGGGCTCAAATATGGTTCCGGTTTCAAGGACACGCATCTGGGCCGCATTGGCGGTTAATCCCTATTTCTGTTTCCAGATATTGATTCATTGGCGGCAATGGTGTATTGCCGCCGCAGTTCGGAAAAATCCGACATGAATATTTTGTCAGGCTTCGCCCGACGTCCGTAAACCAATAGATGGTGTACCGCTCCTGCCTGATGTTTCAGGCATAGCCGCAAGGCCAAGGTTGCTTGGCGGCAAGTGCAGAGCGCTCTGGCTGTTTGAGAAGAATTCTGGAAGGAAAAGACGATGACCGATATCATTCGTCAGCTTGAAGCCGAACAGGCAGCAAAGATCGAAGAAAAGCGCAAGCTTCCTGCATTTCAGCCCGGTGACACCGTTCGCGTTCAGGTCCGCGTGACCGAAGGTACGCGTACCCGCGTGCAGGCCTATGAAGGCCTTTGCATCGCCCGTTCGGGTGCTGGTCTGAATGAAAACTTCACCGTTCGCAAGATTTCCTATGGCGAAGGCGTGGAGCGGGTATTCCCGGTTTATTCGCCGATCGTTGAAGGCGTTGAAGTCGTTCGCCGCGGTAAGGTCCGTCGCGCGAAGCTTTACTACCTGCGCGGCCTCACCGGTAAGGCTGCCCGTATTGCTGAAAAGAAAGACAACCGCACCAAGGCTGAGCGCGAAGCTGACAAGCTAGCCGCCGCAAAGGCTGAGGCTGCCAAGACTGCTGCCGAATAAGTCGCAGCAAGCTCTTTAAAAAGGCGGCCTCGGGGCCGCCTTTTTTGTTGCGAAAACAAAAATCGGGCGCATAATATTACAAATAATTATGCCACATTTTCGCAAGATTATTACTGCGACACCCTGTTGCGGGTTCGGTTTCTTGACGAAAGCCGGCAGCAGGTGCATATGACAGGCAAGTTAAGAACCGTTCAAAGGAAGCTTTGCAATGAGCGCGCCGCGTACACTTTATGACAAGATTTTTGACGACCATGTAGTGGATCGGCAGGATGATGGAACCTGCCTCCTTTATATTGATCGCCACCTTGTGCATGAAGTGACAAGCCCGCAGGCTTTTGAAGGCCTGCGCATGGCAGGCCGCAAGGTACGCCATCCCGAAAAGACACTGGCCGTGGTCGATCACAATGTGCCCACCTCGCCGGATCGTATCAACGGCATCAAGAACGAGGAAAGCCGCATTCAGGTCGAGGCTCTCGCACGCAATGCCGCCGATTTTGGTGTCGAATATTATTCGGAGCGTGATCGCCGTCAGGGTGTCGTGCATATCGTGGGGCCGGAGCAGGGCTTTACGCTTCCGGGCATGACGATTGTCTGTGGCGATAGCCACACTTCGACCCATGGCGCTTTCGGCTCGCTTGCGCATGGCATCGGCACCTCGGAAGTCGAGCATGTGCTGGCAACCCAGACCTTGATCCAGAAAAAAGCCAAGAACATGCTGGTACGTGTGACCGGCAAACTGGCTCCCGGTGTGACCGCCAAGGACGTAACGCTCGCCATCATTGGCAAGATCGGCACGGCTGGCGGTACAGGCTATGTCATCGAATATGCCGGGGACGCCATTCGTTCGCTGTCGATGGAAGGTCGCATGACGGTCTGCAACATGTCCATTGAAGGCGGCGCGCGCGCAGGCCTGATCGCGCCTGACGAGACGACATTCGCCTATATCAAGGACAAGCCGCGCGCGCCAAAAGGCGAGGCGCTGGAGCAGGCGATTGCTTACTGGAAGACGCTGCATTCGGATGAGGGCGCTTATTTCGACAAGATCGTCGATCTTGATGCTGCAAAAATTTCGCCGGTCGTTTCATGGGGATCTTCGCCGGAAGACGTGGTGTTTGTGACTGATATCGTACCGAACCCCGATGAGATTTCGGACGAAACCAAGCGGGCGTCCAAATGGCGTGCGCTTGACTATATGGGTTTGAAGCCCGGTACAAAGATCACCGATATTGCGATTGACCGCGTGTTCATAGGTTCCTGCACCAATGGGCGCATCGAGGATTTGCGCGATGCCGCCCGCATGGCTGAGGGCAAGAAGGTGGCAGATGGTGTGAGCGCCATGATCGTACCGGGGTCGGGTCTTGTGAAGGAACAGGCGGAAGCCGAGGGCCTCGACAAGATTTTCATCGAAGCCGGTTTTGACTGGCGCGAGCCGGGTTGCTCGATGTGCCTTGCCATGAATGACGACCGCCTGAAGCCGGGTGAGCGTTGTGCCTCGACCTCGAACCGTAATTTCGAGGGCCGTCAGGGTTTCAAGGGCCGCACGCATCTTGTCTCGCCCGCCATGGCTGCGGCTGCGGCAATCGCTGGTCATTTTGTCGATATTCGCGATTGGCACTGAAATTGATCGCATGATCGGAAAAAGGCCGCTGGTTTCATCCCGCGGCCTTTTCTTTATGCGTATAGGGCTTGGCATTTAAATCGAATTAGATGCTCGATTTTGACATGCCTTTGAAATCAGAAGAAAAATAGACGCGCATTCGCGTGTGTCATGCTTTACCTTTGCCCCTTTGAGTGGCTAGAATTGCCCGACTTTGAAGTCCTGATGTCTCGCGCAAATGGGATGCAGGGCATAAATGACAGGGATTGTCTCATGACCACAGAACACGCCGTCGATATTGCGTTTCTTCATCTTCGCGATGCTCATGACCTTGCTCCCTTGCTTGCCAGTTACACGCAGGCCTTGAAGCGCGGTGCGCCGCGCAGGCCGGATGATTTTTATGCAGAACATCTGCTTCAGGATCGCGCGACGGAAATTCTGGGTGCAAGTGTGGATGGCAATCTCGTCGGCTTCGTCATTTTCTACGATCTTCCCGAACCCGTATCGGGGCTGCGCGCCGCACAGGTCGATCATATCTATGTCCATCACGATCATCGCGGCAAAGGCATCGCCAAGGCGCTGATCGACGTGCTTGCCGACAAGGCGGAAGAGCGGTCATGGTCGAAGCTCGTTCTCAATGCGCCAAGGGTGCCGGAGGATGGCCGCAAGCTCTATGAACAGATCGCTGCGAGCGCCGACTGGTCGAGCTATGTGATTCGATTCGGCAATTAAGCCGCTTTGCAAAAGTGGATGAAATTGCACATGTTTTTTCGGGTGGCGCAGTTCAAACGATTGAAGTGCGCCATCACGCGAAAGTGTCGCTTGGGTGCGACCAATTGTTAGCCTTTTGGTGAAAAAGCTTCTTTGACGTTGTGGTAAAAGCGCAGTAGAAAGCGCGGGATAAGGCCGTCATGCCACGGCCTCGCCATATTTCTTGGGTCGTCCCGTGCAGGAAGAGGGGTTTCTGCACTCCGGGCGGCATCAACCGGGTTCGAGAGAACCTGCAATCTGTCCCGCCTTGCCGCTTCATAAGCGCAGACGGTGTCAGGAAAGATCGAGTCAGGGAAGCCCACGAGAGCCATGTCACAACCGACTGTCACGCGCCAGCGCCCATTATCGCCGCATCTGTCGATCTATCGTCCGAAAATCACGATGACGATGTCCATCATCCATCGTATCACCGGCGGCGCACTTTATTTCGGCACGCTTCTGCTCGCCGCATGGCTGATTGCCGCGGCAATCAGCGAAGATGCCTTCAACACAGTTGCCTGGATCTATAATTCCTGGATCGGCTATCTGGTGCTGTTCGGCTACACCTGGGCGCTGCTGCACCATCTGGCGGGTGGCGTGCGCCACTTAATCTGGGACATGGGCGCGGGGCTTGAAAAGCACACTGCGACCAAGATTGCATGGCTGACGCTTGCCTTCTCCCTGCCTGCGACGATCCTTGTCTGGGTCGTTGCCTTCGCGGTCCGCTGAAAGGAATTCCGATATGAGCGATATGCGCACGCCTCTGGGCAAGGTTCGGGGCTTGGGTTCGGCCAAGGAAGGCACCAGCCATTTCTGGTTCCAGCGCATGAGTGCCGTGGCGCTTGTGCCACTGGTGCTGTTTTTCATCGGTCTGGTGATTTCGCTTCAGGGCGCAAGCTATGGGGAAGTCAAAGCCGTTCTGGCGCATCCCTTTACCGCTCTTGTGATGGCGCTGTTCGTGCTGACCGGCGTTTACCACATGCGATTGGGCATGCAGGTTATTATCGAAGATTACATACATGGCGAAGGCCTGAAGGTCCTGCTGGTGATGCTCAACACCTTCTTTACGGTGGTGGTTGGCGTTGCCTGCATTTACGCGATCCTCAAGCTGAGCTTCGGAGGTTGATAGCCCGATGGCTAGTGCAGAAAAAAATGCAGCACCCGCTGCGGGCGGAAAATCCTACAAGTTTGTCGATCACAAATTCGATGTCGTGGTTGTGGGGGCCGGTGGCGCGGGCCTGCGCGCAACGCTCGGCATGGCTGAGCAGGGCCTGAAAACAGCTTGCATAACCAAGGTTTTCCCGACCCGTTCGCACACGGTTGCAGCCCAGGGCGGCATTGCCGCGTCGCTGCGGAACATGGGGCCGGACAGCTGGCAGTGGCATCTATACGATACCGTCAAGGGCTCGGACTGGCTGGGCGATACCGATGCCATGGAATATCTGGCGCGTGAAGCGCCTGCTGCCGTCTATGAGCTTGAACATTATGGTGTGCCGTTCTCGCGCACCGAAGAAGGCAAGATTTATCAGCGTCCCTTCGGTGGTCACATGCAGAATTTTGGTGACGGCCCGCCGGTGCAGCGCACCTGTGCGGCTGCCGACCGCACGGGACACGCGATCCTGCATACGCTTTACGGCCAGTCGCTCAGAAATAATGCGCAATTCTTCATCGAATATTTCGCGCTCGATCTGATCATGACGGATGGTGTGTGCACCGGCGTTGTGGCGTGGAATCTCGATGACGGTACCATCCATCGTTTTGCCGCCAAGATGGTGGTCATGGCGACGGGCGGCTATGGCCGCGCCTATTTCTCGGCCACTTCCGCGCATACCTGCACGGGTGACGGCGGCGGCATGGTGGCACGTACCGGCTTGCCGTTGCAGGACATGGAATTCGTGCAGTTCCATCCGACCGGCATTTACGGCGCGGGTTGTCTGATTACCGAAGGCGCGCGCGGCGAAGGCGGTTATCTGGTCAATTCCGAAGGCGAACGTTTCATGGAACGCTACGCGCCTTCGGCCAAGGATCTGGCCTCGCGTGACGTGGTTTCGCGTTGCATGACCATGGAAATCCGCGCCGGTCGCGGTGTCGGCCGCAACAAGGATCATATCTTCCTGCATCTCGACCATCTCGATCCGGCCGTGCTGCATGAGCGTCTCCCGGGTATTTCGGAGAGTGCCAAGATTTTTGCCGGTGTCGATTTGACCAAGGAGCCGATCCCGGTCCTGCCGACGGTTCACTATAATATGGGTGGCATTCCGACCAATTACTGGGGTGAAGTGCTCAACCCGACAGCGGACAATCCTGATCGCGTGCAGCCGGGCCTGATGGCTGTCGGCGAAGCGGGTTGCGCTTCGGTGCATGGCGCCAACCGTCTTGGTTCCAATTCGCTGATCGATCTTGTGGTGTTTGGTCGTGCGGCGGCCATCCGCGCCGGACAGGTGATCGACCGCAAGGCGAAAATCCCGGATATTGACGAGGTCGCCGTCGAAAAGATCATGGATCGCTTTGACCGCCTGCGCTACGCCAACGGTTCGACGCCGACGGCGATCCTGCGTGAAAAGATGCAGCGCACGATGCAGGAAGATGCGGCCGTGTTCCGCACCTCCGAATCGCTCAAGCAGGGCGTCGAGCGCATGTCGAATGTCTGGAAAGAACTGCCGGACATAAAAGTTTCCGACCGCTCGATGATCTGGAATTCCGATCTGGTGGAGACGCTGGAGCTGGAAAACCTCATGGCCAATGCCATGGTGACGGTTGTCTCGGCTGAAGCGCGCAAGGAAAGCCGCGGTGCACATGCGCATGAGGATTTCCCGGACCGCAACGATGTGGAATGGCGCAAGCACACGCTTTCATGGCTGTCGCCCGATGGTTCGGTCAAGCTCGACTATCGCCCTGTTCACCTCGATCCGTTGACCACGGTTGAGGAAGGCGGCATCGATCTCGCAAAAATTGCGCCCAAGAAGCGCGTTTACTGATCGGGGGAAAGAGCAATGGTTGAACTCGTACTTCCCAAGAATTCCCGCCCACAGGAAGGCAAGACATGGCCACGTCCCGATGGCGCGAGCAATGTCACGGAATTCCGCATCTATCGCTGGTCGCCGGATGACGACGAAAATCCGAGCATCGACACCTATTATGTCGATCGCGACGATTGCGGTCCGATGGTGCTCGACGGTCTTCTCTATATCAAGAACAAGATCGACCCGACGCTGACGCTGCGCCGTTCCTGCCGCGAGGGCATCTGCGGTTCCTGCGCCATGAATATCGATGGCGCGAACACGCTGGCCTGCACCAAGGGCATGGACGACATCAAGGGCGCGATCAAGGTCTATCCGCTGCCGCATATGCCGGTGGTGAAAGACCTCGTGCCGGACCTCAACAATTTCTACGCCCAGCACCGTTCCATCGAGCCGTGGCTCAAGACGGTTTCGCCGGAGCCGCAGAAGGAATGGCTGCAAAGCCATGAGGATCGCCAGAAGCTCGACGGCCTCTACGAGTGCATCCTGTGCGCCTGCTGCTCGACCTCGTGCCC
>JAATGD010000328.1 GCA_015654965.1 Hyphomicrobiales bacterium | reverse complement strand
GGGAGCTGGTCGTTTCTCCTGACCTTTCGTGGCACCAAACTTGCGGCCATGGTTCTGGTCGCCTATGCCATCGCCGTCTCAACAGTGTTGTTTCAGACCGTCACCAACAACCGCATCCTCACTCCCTCCATCATGGGGTTTGATGCGCTTTATATCCTCATCCAGACATTGATCGTCTTCTTTTTCGGTGCCGTGCATCTCAACTGGATGGGACCGAACAGTCGTTTTTTCGCGGAAACCGCGATCATGGCCGTCTTCGCCAGCGTGCTTTACACTTGGCTCTTCTCGGGCGGTGTGCGCGGCCTGCATCTCGTCATGCTGGTTGGCATCGTCTTCGGCGTTTTCTTCCGCAGCCTGTCAAACCTCATGCAACGCATGATCGACCCGAATGAATTTGCCGTGCTTCAGGATCGCTTCTTTGCCAGTTTCAACAGCGTGAACAGTGAAATCCTGCTCTTTGCCGCAATCATCGTGCTTGCTGTCGCCCTATACGGGCTGCGCTATCTGCATGTCTTCGATGTCCTTACGCTCGGGCGCGAACCGGCCATCAATCTCGGGGTCGACCATAAACGTGTCGTGCAAAAAATTCTGGTCATGGTGACCATTCTTGTGTCCGTGTCCACGGCCCTTGTCGGTCCCATTACCTTTTTCGGCCTGCTGGTCGCCAATCTCGCCTATATGATCGCAGGCTCGGCAAAACATCGTGTCACGCTGCCGGTGGCAATCCTTCTCGCCATCATCTGTATCGTCGGCGGGCAGACCATTCTGGAACGGCTTTTTGCGTTTAATACCGCGCTCAGTGTGATCATCGAATTTCTGGGCGGTCTTGTCTTCATCATCCTTCTTGTACGGGGAAATGCGCGTTGATCGAAATCAGCCAAGTCAGCAAATCCTATAGCGGCACACTCGTCGTCGATGATGTAAGCCTGCAATTGCCAGCGCGTGGCATCACCTCGATCATCGGTCCCAACGGTGCCGGAAAATCCACTCTTCTGTCCATGATCAGCCGCCTGCTGCCGATGGACAAAGGCCGCGTCACAATCGACGGACTGGATGTCACCACAACCGCGGGCGATGTGCTTGCCAAACGGCTTTCCATTCTGCGGCAGGAAAACGCCATCAATTCACGCCTTACCGTGCGCGATCTGGTGACGTTTGGCCGCTATCCCCATTCCAGGGGACGCCCGAACAGCGAAGACCGCAAACACGTCGATGAATCTATCCGCTATCTTGGCCTCGAAAGCTTGAGCGAGCGGTTTCTCGATGAATTATCGGGCGGGCAAAGACAGCGGGCCTATGTCGCCATGGTCCTGTGCCAGAATACCGATTATGTGCTTCTGGACGAGCCGCTCAACAATCTCGATATGAAGCATTCCGCCTCCATGATGAAACTGTTGCGCTGTGCAGCCGATGAACTCGGAAAAACCGTGGTTCTGGTGCTCCACGACATCAATTTCGCCTCCTGCTATTCCAACCATATTGTCGCCATGCGCGATGGCAAGGTTGTGCATCAGGGATCCCCTGAAGAACTGATCCATTCGGATATTCTGCGAGACATCTACGACATGGAGATTGCCGTCGAAATCATCGACGGCAAACGTATCGGCATCTATTATTTATAGGTCACAGGGAAATTTAAAAATCCCAGTCTTCATCCTCAGTTGCGACCGCCTTGCCAATGACATAAGACGAGCCAGAACCGGAGAAGAAGTCGTGATTTTCATCGGCATTGGGTGAAAGCGCGGACAATATCGCCGGATTGACCTTGCAGGCTTCAGCCGGAAACAATGCCTCATAGCCAAGGTTCATCAAGGCCTTATTGGCATTGTAATGCAGGAATTTTTTCACGTCTTCCGTCAGCCCCACGCCATCATAAAGCGCCTCGGTATAACGCACTTCATTGTCATAGAGCTCCAGCAAAAGATCGAAGGCGAAATCCTTGATTTCCTGTTTTTTTTCTTCCTTCAACCCTTCAAGAGAACGCTGGAATTTATAGCCGATATAATAGCCATGCACCGCTTCGTCGCGAATGATGAGCCGGATAAGATCGGCCGTATTGGTGAGTTTTGCCCGGCTCGACCAGTACATCGGCAGATAAAAGCCCGAATAAAACAAAAAGCTTTCCAGAAACACGCTGGCGATCTTTTTTCGGAACGGGTCGGCGTCATGATAATTTTCGAGAATAAGCGCCGATTTCCTTTGCAAAAATTCGTTTTCCTCCGACCAGCGATAGGCATCGTCCACATCGGGCGTGAGACACAGGGTCGAGAAAATCGACGAATAGGAACGCGCATGCACCGCTTCCATGAAGGCAACATTGGACAGGACCGCTTCTTCATGCGGCGTCAGAGCGTCATCCATGAGTTTGACCGCCCCGACCGCATTCTGGATCGTATCGAGCAGTGTCAGCCCGGTGAAAACACGAATGGTGAGCTGCTTTTCTTCCGGTTTTAACGTTTCCCATGACTGGATATCGTTGGACAGCGGCACTTTTTCCGGCAGCCAGAAATTACCCGTCAGACGGTTCCAGACTTCCAGATCCTTGTCATCCTCTATGCGGTTCCAGTTGATGGCGCGGACCGATGCGGTGGGTTTCGGCGTTTTTGTTTTGACTTGAATATTCATGTTCATCACCAAAGATCAGAGAGCACAGGAAACACAGCCCTGCACTTCCGTGCCGGACAGCGCCATCTGGCGCAGGCGGATGTAATAGATGGTCTTGATGCCCTTCTTCCACGCATAGATCTGCGCACGATTGATATCGCGTGTGGTCGCGGTATCGCGGAAGAAAAGCGTCAGCGACAGGCCCTGATCGACATGCTGCGTTGCCGCCGCATAGGTATCGATGATCTTTTCCGGACCGATCTCATAGGCATCCTGATAATAATCGAGATTGTCGTTGGTCATGAAGGCGGCCGGGTAATAAACGCGGCCGATTTTGCCTTCCTTGCGGATTTCAATCTTCGAGACGATGGGATGAATCGAAGAGGTCGAGTGATTGATGTAGGAGATCGAGCCTGTCGGCGGCACGGCTTGCAGGTTTTGGTTATAAAGCCCACCTTCCATCACCGATTTTTTGAGTTCCGCCCAGTCTTGCTGTGTCGGAATGGCAATGCCAGCCGTCTCGAAAATTTCCCGTACCTTGTCGGTCGCAGGCAGCCATGCGCAATCGGTATATTTGTCGAAATATTCGCCCGATGCATATTTGGATTTCTCAAAGCCCTTGAAGCTTTTGCCCGTCTCAACCGCAATACGGTTGGATGCACGAATGGCGTGATAAGTCACCGTGTAGAAATAGATATTGGTGAAATCCACCCCCTCTTCGGAGCCGTAAAAAATCCGCTCCCGCGCCAGATAACCATGCAGGTTCATCTGTCCCAGACCGATGGCATGGCTTTCATCATTGCCACGCGCAATGGATGGTACCGAGCCGATATGGCTCATGTCGGAAACGGCGGTCAATGCGCGAATGGATGTCTCGATCGTCTTGCCAAAATCCGGGCTGTCCATTGCGGCGGCAATATTGAGCGAGCCGAGATTGCAGGAAATATCCTTGCCAAGATATTCATAGGAAAGGTCGTCATGGAAGCGGCTTGCCTCGCTGACCTGCAAGATTTCCGAGCAGAGATTGCTCATGGTGATGCGCCCGTCAATCGGATTGGCGCGGTTCACCGTGTCCTCGAACATGATGTAGGGATAGCCGGACTCGAACTGGATTTCGGCCAGAACCTGAAAGAAATCACGCGCATTGATCTTCTTCTTGTGGATACGGGCATCGTCCACCATTTCGCGATATTTTTCCGTAATCGAAATCTCGGTCATCGGCACGCCATAGACCCGTTCCACGTCATAGGGCGAGAACAGGTACATTTCCTCGTCATTTTTGGCGAGTTCAAAGGTGATGTCGGGGATCACCACGCCCAGAGACAGGGTTTTGATGCGGATTTTTTCATCGGCATTTTCGCGCTTCGTGTCGAGAAAACGCATGATATCAGGGTGATGCGCATGGAGATAAACCGCGCCCGCGCCCTGACGCGCGCCAAGCTGGTTGGCATAGGAAAAACTGTCTTCCAAAAGCTTCATCACCGGAATGATGCCCGATGACTGGTTCTGGATCTG
>JAATGD010000028.1 GCA_015654965.1 Hyphomicrobiales bacterium | reverse complement strand
GATTTTGCCTTCGATTAAGGCGTCTGACGGCCCGCACTATGCCAATAATTTCGATATGGACGGCCCCGGCGAATATACGGCAACCTATGTCATCAGCCCGCCGGACCTGATCCGTCATATCGATAAGGAAACGGGTGTGCCTGAATGGTGGAAGCCGATCACGGTTTCATGGACGTTCAAGTATCCGAGCAAGGAAAACAACTAACGTCAGTCCTGTGGCCGGTTGTTGATCCTATAAGAGGCGCATATGCCATTGAGGCTATGCGCCTTGATCGGTACTCAAGGTTCCACTGGGCTGAGGCGCGTATTTGAGCGCTAAACGGGCTGGAAATATGAAGTGCTGACGACTGGCCGTATCAAATTCCAGAGCGCTTTCTGGCAGATGGGGATGAATATCTACGTTGGCTCAATTGAGCTGTTTTGCCATCCTGTCTGATTGGATATTGCTCTTTTCCGAGGCTGTGACCATGCATAATCGCGCTCTATTTCTGGCATTCATTCTGTCTTCATCGATGCTGATTGCGGGCGGTGTATCTGCCCAGACAGCGGATGGCGTCACTTCGGGTGATGCGCCGGCGGTAACGGATGCAAGTGTTGCGGATAATACAACTGTCTACACGCCCTTCAATGCGGATGGCCAGATCGAAGTCATTCTCAAGGATCACAAGTTCGACCCTGCTGAAATCCGTATTGCGCCGGGCAAAAGGGTGCAGCTTCTGGTGCATAATCAGGATGCGACAGCGGATGAATTCGATTCAACTGCCTTGCATGTTGAAAAGGTGATCGGTGGCGGCAGTCAGGGCATTGTTCGACTGCGCGAGCTTCAGCCGGGCCGTTACCCCTTTATGGGTGAGTTTCATGCCGAGACGGCGCAAGGCGTGGTCATCGTCGAGTAAAATCCCGTAATTCGGGTGCCTAGAGCGCCGTGCGTCCATACGGACGGACGCACAAAAGACGCTCTAACCGCTTTTTTGTAACGCGCAGCTTGTCCGAAAACCGTTTCACACTTTTCGGGATGCTCTCTGGTGGGGAATAATAATGCTTGCAGCGCTGATTATCGTTTTTCGCGAAGTGCTTGAAGCTGGCCTTGTCGTGGGTGTGGTTCTTGCGGCGTCGCGCGGGATTCCCCATCGCGGGCTTTATGTTGCGGCCGGTGTTCTGGCAGGCGTGGTGGGGGCTTCTCTCATTGCCCTGTTTGCCGAGCAGATATCCAACCTGTTTGAAGGTACGGGGCAGGAGATTCTCAACGCAGCCGTTCTGGCCATTGCCGTTGTGATGCTGGTCTGGACGGGCCTGTGGATGTCCACCCATGGCCGTGAATTGTCAGCACAGATGAAAACGGTCGGCCTTGATGTTGCGGCAGGACGAAAGCCCTTGACTGCACTGGCGATCGTCGTGGCCGTTGCGGTGCTGCGGGAAGGCTTTGAGGTGGTCCTGTTCCTTTACGGTGTGGTTGCCGGTGGTGGCGTGACCGGACTGTCCATCGCCACGGGCGGATTTCTCGGTATCCTGGCGGGTGCTGCCGTATCCGGTCTTCTCTATTTCGGCATTGTTGCCATTCCGATGAAGCATGTTTTCAAAGCGATTTCCGTGTTGATCACGCTTCTTGCGGCAAGCCTTGCGACCCAATCCGTGGGTCTTTTGCAATCGGCAGGCTATCTGGATACGCTGTCCGACCCATTATGGGATACATCGAACATCCTCAGTGAAGATTCGATCCTCGGTCGTGTTCTGCATTCATTGATCGGCTATACGGCACAACCGTCCGGTATGCAGTTGATCGCCTATCTCGCCATAATCCTTGTGACGGTTGCCCTGACACGGCTGACTGCTCGCAAGGCTCCCGTCCGCGCTTCCGTCTAGGATCAACCACATGCCGATCAAAGGGGTGAGCGCTTCACCCGACTGGCAGGTCATCAGTTCATCGGTCAATGATCCCGATGACGGTGAAGCGCATCCTTATGCGACCCCGCCGCCGCCCAAGGATGCTATCGAGACGTTTCTAGGACGCAATCCGGGCGCAATAATGGTCTGTGGCGTGCTCGCCATGACCACGCTTTTGTGGATGGGGTCCAAGATCGAGGTTGCAAGCGACTTGCCTTTATGGCCGTGGCGCGCGCCTGCGCAATTGTCGATCAACTGGGCATTGACGCTGATGGCGCTCACATTAGTCAGCGGATCGCGCAGCCCTTTGGTGGAGCCGATGTTTGGCGGTCTTGACCGCGCCGTTCGCATGCACCGCATCACGGGGCCTGCGGGCATCGTCCTGTTGCTTGCGCATATGATCTTTCTCATATGCCTTTACATATGGGAAGACCGCTCGGTTCTGGATCTTTTGGTTCCCTTCCGCAACAACTGGATATTCGACAGTTTCATCCTGATCAGCTACGGGTTTTTTATGCTGGGATTGCTCGCCTATGCGGCGCGCATTGCCTATGAACGCTGGCGTTTCATCCATGCGTTCAATGGCGTCCTATTCGTTCCCTCGATCCTGATTTCGCTGTTCATGAGCAGTTCGATTTCGTCGTTCGAGCCGTTTCGACTGTGGATGGGGTTGCTGGCTTTTGCGGGTATCGCCAGCCTGTTTCACCGCTTTGTTGTCTTCCGCCGCAGTGGGCCGCATTATGTCTATCGCGTGAACCGGATCGTGCCGCGCGGTGAGGATGCATTTGATTTCATTCTCAATCCTGTGGCGCAGCGCATGTCCTATGCGCCGGGAAAATTCATTTTCCTGTCCATTTCGGAAGGTCGCCGCTGGTCGCACGATCTGCATCCGTTTTCGCTGTCTTCCTCTCCGGTCAGGCGGGAATTGCGTCTTTCCATTCGCGAGGTCGGCGACTTTACCCGCAAGCTGCGGCACCTGCCGCAAGGGCATCCGGTACGCCTTTACGGTCCCTATGGCAGCTTCACGCTGCATTCGGTCGCAAGTTTCCAGCATATCCTTTGTATTGGCGCGGGTATCGGCATTGCGCCTTTCCTCGGAATGCTGGAATTTGAGCGCACCAATAATGAACAGCGCCGGATTTCGCTTCTCTATACGGTGCGCGAGCGCGATGACGCGGCTTATCACAGCGAAATTGCGGCCGCAGCCGCAGCGCTCGAAAATGTGGATTACCGTTTGTGGGTGAGCCGCGAGGAAGGACGCATTTCCTCCGAGGCCTTAGCGCAATATCTGGAAAATCCACAAACGACAGCCATCATGATGTGTGGACCTGAACAACTCTTGCGCAGCCTCATCAAGCAACTGCGTGCGCTCGGTGTTCCGCGCGACAATGTTTACGCGGAGGGGTTTGCATTCCGCTAGCGTTCTTACGTCCCGACTATCATTTTCACAGGCAACAAACAGGAGAGTTGAAATGGCAAGTGAAAAGCTCGTATCGGCAATCAACGAACTGATGAATATCGATCTTCAGTCGCACCAGATCTATTTGCAGGCGGCTGCATGGGCGATCGAAAATAATCTGGATGGCTGCAAAACATTCATGCTGGGCCACGCCGCAGAAGAGCTGGGCCATATGCATCGCAGCTTCAATTATCTTGATGATCGTGGCCTGAAAATTACCTTTGCATCGCTTCCTGCTCCGGCCATTAAATCCAATGACATTACCGGTCTGTTCAAGGAAATGCTTGCACATGAGGACAAGGTGACGTCTATCGTCAACAAGGCGGTCGATATCGCACGGACTGAAAACGACCATGATGCATTCGAGTTTTTGCAGTGGTTCGTCATGGAACAGCGTGAAGAAACCAAGGTGTTCCGCACGATTCTCGACAAGGTTGAACTGATCGGTGAAAGCCCATCGGCACTTTACCATATCGACAACGAGGCTGGAAAAATGGCCGCAGCTGCGGCTGCGGCAGCGGCAGCGGCCGCCGGAGCATAATCGCAGGTAATCGCAAAAGCGCTCATTTTTTCACGGACTATACAGATAGCGGCGCCGGCGTTGGGCTGGTGCCGCTTTGTATTTATTTGTTATAATGAATCGCAATATCAGAGTTTCAGTTTCTCTGTAATAAGAATGAACGAGGGAGAAAGATAAATGCTTTTGCATAAGAACCGTTTAGGTCTGTTGGCATGTATGGCGGTTCTGGTGGGGGGCGTTGCGCAAGCTGATCCATATGCGCGCTCGCCACAGGGGCCAGGCCCGGCGCAGCCGCAAACCTGTCCGATGATTTATGCGCCCGTTTGTGCGCAACGTGGTGGCCTACGCAAGACATTCGGCAATGCCTGTCAGGCGCAAGCGGACAATTATCGCGTCATTTCCCGTGGTCAGTGCGGTGCGAAACCGGGCGCTGACTGGAGCGGGCAGGGCGTGGGACCGGCACGTCCGCCACAACAGGCACAACGACCGGGAAGGGGACGTGTCTGTACGCGGGAGTATAGGCCAGTCTGCGCTCAAAGAGGCGCTGAACGCCGGACTTTCCCAAATTCTTGCACGGCTGAAAGCGCTGGCTACCGCATCATCAGCAATAGGCAATGCCGCTGATCAGGCAAAATGGGTCAGGGATTTGGCTGTGGAGCGGCCTGCTCGTTTGATGTCTTGCTGAAGCGGTCAATATTGGTGTCGCCCCATTCTTTCAAGGCGAGCAAAATCGGTTCGATGCTGCGCCCGAGCGGAGAAAGGCTATATTCCACTTTGGGTGGCACCTGCGCATAGATTTTACGCCTGATCAGGCCGTCTTGTTCCAGTTCGCGCAACTGGTTGGTCAACATGCGCTGTGTCACGCCCGGTATCTGGCGCCTGAGTTCGTTGAAGCGCAACGTGCCGTCGAGCAGATGAAACAGCACCACGCTTTTCCATTTGCCGTCGATCAGACTGATAGCGGCTTCGACCGAGCAGCCCGGACTGCAATCGAAGCTTGAATGTCTGGCTTTGGTCATATTAGTATCCTTTATATACTAAGTTCAAATATTGATACTATAGGCGGTTTTTGTGCGTATTTTCATATTTTGATATTAGTCTAAGATTGCTTCCATGACAAATGGAGCAAAACTCATGAAAGCAGTCGCCTATCAAAATGCCGGTAAGCTGGATCGCGCAGATTCGCTCGTCGATGTGACGCTGGACAAGCCTGTAGCCGCAGGCCGTGATCTGCTGGTGCAGATCGATGCGATTTCGGCCAATCCGGTCGATTACAAGATCCGCAACAATGTTTCGCCGGAAGCTGGCCAGTGGAAAGTTCTCGGCTGGGATGCGGTCGGCACCGTGGTTGAAACCGGCGAGGCCGTGCAGAATTTCAAAGTTGGCGATCCGGTCTGGTACGCGGGCTCGCTGATCCGGCAGGGTACCAACAGCGAGTTTCATCTGGTCGATGAACGCATTGTCGGGCACAAACCGGCATCGCTGACCAATAGCGAAGCCGCAGCCCTGCCACTGACAACGATTACGGCATGGGAAATGCTGTTTAACAGGCTTGATGTGCGAAAGCCTGTGCCGGGTGCGGCCAATGCCATTGTCGTCATCGGCGGGGCAGGTGGGGTTGGTTCCATCGCCATCCAGCTTGCGCGTGCCCTGACCGATCTGACGGTGATTGCCACGGCATCACGGCCGCAAACGCAGGAGTGGGCCCAGCGGCTTGGCGCGCATCATGTCATCGACCATGGCAAACCGCTGGCAGGACAGGTCGAAGCTTTGGGGATCGGTGCGCCCGCCTTTGTCTTTTCGACCACCCAGACATTAGATCATCTTTCTGAAATCGTCAGGCTCATCGCGCCCCAAGGGCGGTTTGGCCTGATCGACGATCCGGATGTGCTCGATATCATGCCCTTCAAGAGCAAGTCCGTATCTGTGCACTGGGAGTCGATGTTCACACGCCCGATTTATGGGACGCTCGACATGGATGCGCAGGGCAAACTCTTGAATGATGTTGCGCAACTCATTGATGCCGACAAGATCAAGACCACGCTTACGCAAGTGCTGTCACCGATCAATGCCGCCAATCTGAAAAAGGCGCATAGCGTGCTTGAAAGCGGCAAGGCCAGGGGCAAGATCGCGTTGGAAGGTTGGTGAGGAAAGCCCGTGCCAGTTCTTCATCTATCGCGGATAGATGTAGTGATAGATGATATAACTGGATATTCCCACGCAAGGGCCGAAAATCAATGAATAATGAAACTGGCTCATATCTTCATTGATAAGATATTTTATCAGATGTGAAATGAAAGTGGCGGTTGCTGCCACGCCCATGGCCAGAAGAAATTGTTTGAACGAGACTTTCATCGCCCCGGTCGGCCTGTCTTGCCGGGGCGGCGTTTTTTGCGCGCCACTTCAGCCGGGTCTTCATAGGAGCCGATACCCGCACGCTCGCGACGGATGGTGGTATCATCCGCCCCAGCTGGTTTTTCTGTCCGCTTGACGGTCATTTCATCCAGCGTGTTCTTGCGGAACAGCGGTTTGGCCGTATCGGTTCCCGGTCCCATATTGTCGAGCGACGGCTTGGCAAACAGCGACTTCTTCGGCTCGGCATCGACCGTGCGATGCGCTTTGCGCCCTGCATTGTGGCGGCCTTTTGTGCGTCCAGTGACAGGGCTTTCCTGCTCGACCTCATAAGCAAGCGGATCGTCGGCAATGGCCAGTTCCATCTCGCGTAGGCGCTTGATTTCATCACGCATCCGCGCCGCTTTCTCGAAGTCGAGATCGGCTGCCGCCTCGCGCATCTGTTTTTCCAGATGGTCGAGATGGGCGGCAAGATTGTTGCCCATCATCGCGCCTTCTTCCGCGAAGCCGGAAATATCAGCACGAACATGATCCTGTTCGTAGACCGAATTGAGGATGTCCGAGATATTCTTCTTCACGGAAGCCGGTGTAATATCGTGTTCGAGATTATAGGCCTGCTGCTTTTCGCGGCGGCGGCTGGTTTCGTCCATCGCGCGCTGCATCGAGCCGGTCATGTTGTCGGCATAAAGGATGACCTTGCCATCCACGTTACGTGCTGCACGTCCAATCGTCTGGATGAGTGAAGTTTCCGAACGCAAAAAACCTTCCTTGTCGGCATCGAGAATGGCAACAAAGCCGCATTCGGGAATGTCGAGGCCTTCGCGCAGCAGATTGATGCCGACCAGAACGTCAAAGGCGCCAAGGCGCAAATCGCGAATGATTTCGATACGTTCAAGCGTGTCGATATCCGAATGCATGTAGCGAATACGGACGCCCTGTTCATGCAGATATTCGGTCAGATCTTCGGCCATGCGCTTGGTCAGAACCGTGACGAGACTGCGATAGCCCTTACGTGCCGTTTCGCGGATTTCGCCCAGTACATCATCGACCTGCGATTTTGCCGGACGGATTTCGACCGGCGGGTCGATCAGTCCGGTCGGACGAATGACCTGTTCGGCAAAGACTCCGCCCGCTTCTTCCATTTCCCATTTGCCGGGAGTGGCCGAAACCGCAACCGTCTGCGGACGCATGGCGTCCCATTCCTCGAAACGCAGGGGGCGGTTATCCATGCAGGACGGCAGGCGGAAACCATATTCAGCCAAGGTTGCCTTGCGACGGAAGTCGCCGCGATACATGCCGCCGATCTGCGGAATGGTGACATGGCTTTCGTCGATGAAGACGAGTGCGTTATCGGGGATATATTCAAACAGCGTCGGTGGCGGCTCGCCCGGCTGGCGTCCGGTCAGATAGCGCGAATAATTTTCGATGCCGTTGCAGACGCCGGTCGCTTCCAGCATTTCCAGATCGAAACTGGTGCGTTGTTCAAGCCTTTGCGCTTCGAGCAGGCGCCCGGCGCTGTTGAGTTCGGCAAGGCGATGCTGCAATTCTTGCTGGATGGATTTGATGGCCTGATTAAGCGTCGGGCGTGGCGTCACATAGTGCGAATTGGCGTAGATCTTGACCGATTGCAGATCTCCGGTCTTTTGCCCGGTCAGCGGATCGAATTCGGTGATGGTTTCGATCTCGTCGCCAAACAGCGAAATCCGCCATGCCTGATCCTCAAGGTGGGCCGGAAAGATTTCAATCGTATCGCCGCGCACCCGGAACGAGCCGCGTACGAAATTGATATCCTGCCGCTTGTATTGCTGCGCCACCAGATCTGCGAGAAGCTGGCGCTGGTCGAGCCGGTCGCCGATCTTCATTTCAAACGTCATGGCGGTATAGGTTTCAACCGAACCGATACCATAGATGCAGGATACGGACGCGACGATGATGACGTCATCACGCTCCAGCAGCGCGCGCGTGGCCGAGTGGCGCATACGGTCGATCTGCTCGTTTACGGTCGATTCCTTTTCGATAAAAGTGTCCGAACGCGGCACATAGGCTTCCGGCTGATAATAATCATAATAGGAAACGAAATATTCGACCGCATTGTCGGGAAAGAAGCTTTTGAACTCGCCATAAAGCTGGGCGGCAAGCGTCTTGTTCGGGGCAAGAATAAGCGCGGGGCGCTGGGTCTGCTCGATCACCTTGGCCATGGTAAACGTCTTGCCGGAACCGGTGACGCCGAGCAGCACCTGCGTGCGCTCGTCATCGCTCAAGCCTGCGACCAGATCGCGAATGGCGGTCGGCTGATCACCTGCAGGCTC
>JAATGD010000228.1 GCA_015654965.1 Hyphomicrobiales bacterium | reverse complement strand
TCGGTGATTTTTTTGCCCGTCGCCCCCGTGAGCTTGCCCGCGCGGATGCCTTCGGAAAATTCCGCCATGCGCTCGAGCACGTCTTTTACATCCGGCAAGACATCATGGCCATCGACCAGCACTTGCGCAGAGCTGGTATCGCGCAAGGCCACATGCAGCACAGCGCGGTCTTCGGTCACGTTGATATGCTCGCCCGCGAACATCGCCGCACGTCTGCCTTCCACATCAGCCGCCTGGGCAAGCTCCTTCAAAAGCGCCACCGTCTCGTCATTGATGCGGGCTTTGGAATAGTCGAACAGAAGATCGTCGAGATGAAGCGAATAAGTCTCGAAACGTTTGGGATCGGCCTTGAACGCCGCGCGCATATCTTTGGGGGCCGTTTCTTCCCAGTGCTTCTTCAGCTTCGCAATGGTTGCTTCAAGCTTCGCTGTCTCTCTTGCCATTCTGTTACTCCAATCAATCAAATCGATTTAATTCGCATAGTAGAGCATTTTACTCGGCAATTGCATCCGATAAATTACAGAATTTTCAATCGATTTCACTCTTTCTTCTGTCCGCGCTCTTGCCTATGCATAGACAACGCAATCTAGGTGGTTGCGCACAGGAGTAAAGCATGGAGCTAAGCGGAGAAGAACGCATTGCGGCCCCCCGGCAAGCGGTGTGGGACGCGCTCAACGATATCGAGGTGCTCAAGGCCTGCATTCCCGGCTGTGAGGAGATCGAGCGGCTGTCGGCGCATGAAATCCGCGCGGGGCTGAAGGTCAATCTCGGCATCATCAAGGTGCGTTTTTATGGCCTGCTGGAATTATCCAACATGATCGAACCTTCCTCTTATACCATATCGGGGCGCGGCGAAGGCTCGATTGCCGGTTTTGCCCACGGCGTCACCGATGTAACGCTTGTCGCGGATGATGCGGAGACGATTCTCTCTTATGTCATCCGTGGTGACGCGGGCGGAAAAATCGCGCAACTGGGCACGAAACTGCTTGGCTCTGCGGCGCGGAAAATTGCCGACCGCTTCTTTGCCAATATTGCACAGGCGGCACAGGATGCCGCCTTGAAAACAACATAAGCCTGTTACGATAACCGATACTGCACAGATCTTTTAAGGCACGACCGCCATGAAGCCCAGAGATATCGCGATCTATATCTTCCTTGCCGTGGCATGGGGCCTGTCCTTCCTCGTGGTCCTGCGCGTGGTCGAAGCCTTTGGCTGGGTCGGGGCGGTCACGTTCCGCTCGTTCATCGCCGCAGGCACGCTGTTTGCGATTGCGAAATTTTCCGGGCGAAAACTCGATTTTCAGGCCGGATACAAGCCCTTCGCCATTGTCGGCGCCACCACCGTTGCCGGGCAGTTGATCGGCCTTTCCTATGGCACGCCGCTGATCGGCACCGCCATGGCGGCGATCTGCGTGGCTTCCATTCCGCTGTTTTCGATGGTCATCAGCCAGCTCTGGGGGCTTGAACGCATCACATCGCGGGGAATGAGCGGCCTTGTGCTGGGGATCGGCGGTATCGTGCTGCTGGTCGGTTTTCCGGCGGTCGCGGTGACGACATCCTTCATCATCGGCTGCATTGCCGTGCTGCTATCGTGCTTTTTTGCCGCCTTCGGCAGCAATTATGCCAGCCGCCATCTCACGGGCACCGGCTCGTGGGAAACCACCATCGGCGCCTTTGCCTTTGGCGGCATTCTGACCCTGCCACTGATTTTTGCCGTGCCGGTGCCGACCACGCCGGGGCTGGTCGATTTTCTCTATATGCTCGTCTCGGCCTGCGTTATGAGCGCGCTGACTTATGTGCTGTATTTCAGGCTGGTCGGCAGTGTCGGACCGACAAAAGCCATCAGCGTCGAATTCGTCGTCACCGTCATTGCGGTGCTGGTCGGCGCGGTGTTTTTGAAAGAACCGCTTTCCTTCATCCAGCTCATGGGTGCTGTCATCATCATCGCGGGCTGCGCGCTGGTCTTGAGTTCCCGCCCTGCCTTGCCACGCGAAAACAGCACGGAAAACCAGCCGCAGCCTGTCGCCAGGGTTATTCCATCAGAACCGCTCTGAAACGCTCTATCCCAGCTTCTTTTCGAGCGCGACTGCCTTGATCATTTCGCGTTCAAGACGGGCCTCTTCCTCGACCTTTGGCGTCGTAAAGCGCCCGAGCAGAAGATAGGCAACCGGCGTGACATAAAGCGTTGCGATCGCCGCCAGTCCAAGCCCCCCGACAATGACCCAGCCCAGCGCCACGCGGGCTTCAGCACCCGCCCCGCTTGCCAGCACCAGCGGTACGCCGCCCAGCACCGAACAGATCATGGTCATGCAGACCGGGCGCAGGCGTATATTGGCGGCTTCCTCGATCGCATCGCGCAGGTTCATGCCCTTGTCGCGCAACTGGTCGGCAAATTCGACGATCAGAATGCCGTTCTTGGCCATGATACCGACCAGCAGCACAAGGCCGATCTGGCTGTAGACATTGAGGCTGGTGCCGGTCAAAATCATCGCAAACACAGCGCAACCAAGCCCCAGCGGCACTGTCGCCATGACGATGAGCGCGCTGACGAAACTTTCAAACTGCGCGGCCAGCACCAGAAGAATGATGACGATGGCAAAGCCGAACACCAGCGCGATACCCGTCGAGGTTTCGCTTAATGTGGTGGCTTCGGCAAGCGGGATGATATGACTTCCCGGCGGCAGCAGCGGCGTGGCGATTTCCAGTGCGACCTTATAGGCGTCGCCGAGCGCGAAATCGCTGCGCAGATCGGTGGTGATGGCGACCGAGCGCTGGCGTTCCTCGCGGTTGAGCTGCGGCGGCACGGCCTTTTCGACCACGCTTGCGATGGAGGACATCGGCACATAGCGCCCGTCGCTCGTTTTCAGAAAGATGTTTTCAAGATCGGTCGGATCGTTGATCGGGTTGGTGGTGGAGACGAGTTTGACGTCAAAACTCCTGTCGCCCACATAGACCGAACCGATCTTGCGGCCATCGAGCACCGACTGCACCGCATTGGCAAGGCCGGTAATATCGATGCCCAGATCGGACGCGCGTTCGCGGTTGATCTCGACGGAGAGCTGCGGTTCCGTCGGCTCGACCGAAAGACGCGGCTGCACGAAACGCGGATCTTTTTCGAGGTTCGCCACAATCGCATCTGCTGCCGGACGCAAGGTGGCGTAATCATTGCCGACAAGGGCGAATTGAAGACCGTTGCCCGCGCCGCGAATGCCAAGGCTGTTGGGTTGTGCGCTGAAGATGCGCACCGCCGTAATATTGCGCAGGCGCGCATTGACATCGGCCATGATCTGCTGCTGCGTGCGTGTGCGTTCCTTCCATGGCGCAAGGGTCAGCACCATGAAGCCGTTATTGGACGAGCCGCCGGAACCGGCAATGGCGTAGGTCGTGCGGATTTCACCGCTGTCACGCAAGGGCTGGAGCGCCACCTCCATCTTGTCGAGCTGCGACTGGAGAAATTCGACACTGATGCCCTGTGGGCCGTTGATGCGCAGAACCGCCACGGCGCGGTCTTCACGCGGGGTCAGTTCCTGCTGCAACTGATTGAAACCGATATAGGAAGCACCTGCGAACAGCAGCGCCACCAGAACCACGACATAGGGTGCGCCAAGGCAGGCGCGCAGTCTCTTGCGGTAGAAACTGGCAAGACCGCCGCCAATGCGGCGCAGAAACAGCGGGCCATGACCCGCCTGCGCATCCTCATTGCCTTCTTTCAGAAAGCGGGAGGCCAGCATCGGGCAGAGCGTGAGCGCCACCACCGATGACAACAGGATGGAGATAGCCAGCACGAAACCAAACTCGCGGAACAGGCCACCCGCCTGCCCCGGAAGGAAGGAAATCGGCACGAACACCGCCACGAGCGTCAATGTGGTGGCGACGACCGCAAAGAAAACCTCTTGGGTGCCCAGGACCGCAGCCGCGCGTGGCCCCATGCCCTGATTGCGCCGCCGCACGATGTTTTCAAGCACAACAATGGCGTCGTCGACCACAAGGCCGGTCGCCAGCACCAGCGCCAGCAGCGTCAGGATATTGACCGAAAAGCCGATGAGATAGATGGCGGCAATCGTGCCGATCAGCGCCACCGGCATCGCGAGCGCCGGGATGAGCGTCGCCCTGATATCCCACAGGAACATGAAGATGATGACCACGACGATCACCACCGAGGCGATCAGCGCAATTTCGACTTCATGAATGGCGCCATTGATGAAATTGGCGTCGTCACTGGTGACGGTGATATTGACGCCCGGCGGCAGGGTCGTCTGCAGATTGGCGACTGCCGCACGGATGCCTTGCGAAATATCGAGCGTATTGGACTGCGCCTGCCGCACGATGCCAAGACCGATTGCCGTCTTGGAGTTGGAGCGCACGGATGAGCTGACAATATCGGGACCGAGCGTGACGCTGGCCACTTCGCGAAGCTGGGTGCGTCCCTTGATATAGACATTCTCGAAATCCTCGGGCTTTTCGAGATTGGCGGTGGCGCGCACAACGATCGACTGGTCGGAGGAGCGTAAGGAACCTGCGGGCGCATCAAGCCCCATGGAGGAGAGCGCACTGGATATATCTGCAATGGTCAGGCCATAGCTCGCCAAACGCGCCTGATTGATATCTATGCGGAAAATCTTGTCACGGTCGCCATTGATCTGCACATCTGCAACACCGGGAACCGCCGAGAGCACATCCTCGATCTCGTCCTCGATCAACACCGTCATGTCATCGACCGACATGGTATCGGAGGTGACAGCCAGACGCATTACCGGATCGGCATTGGAATCGGCCTTGATGATGCGTGAGGGATCGGCTTCTTCGGGCACATTA
>JAATGD010000198.1 GCA_015654965.1 Hyphomicrobiales bacterium | reverse complement strand
TAATCGACATCGCCACTCATGCGGTAGAATTCGATCACCTCGGGGAATTCCTGCACCACTTCCGAAAAGCGCTTGAGCCATTCATGGCTGTGCGAACCCGTGCGCACCGACACGAAAACCGTCACACGCGTGTTGACGCGCACCGGATCGAGTATTGCCACGCGGCGCTTGATGACACCGTCTTCCTCAAGCTTCTGGATGCGTCTCCAGCATGGCGTGGTGGACAACCCGACCTTCTTGGCGATGTCCGCCACGGCCAATGTTGCGTCTTCCTGCAATAAGCGCAGTATTTTTCTGTCCAGCCTGTCCATGCGTTTCCGTTCCCGATTTTGGAAATCGTTTCCTGAATTGTACTAATGTGCGAAACATCATACCTTATTGAGTTCTGACTGCTGAAATTACAGGAAAAATATTCTGATGAAAGGTGGCGTTGTAAAATTTATTTATCGATCTTGAGCAAATCGCGGATTTTTGCCTGTAAAGTCGGCACCAGTTGCGCCTCGAACCATGGGTTGCGCCTGAGCCAGCCGCTGTTGCGCCATGAGGGATGTGGCAGCGGCAGCACAATGCGACCCATGGCATTGGGTGTCTCCATAAAATGCTGCCAGTTCTGGACCGTCTCGGTCAGATTGTGGCCGCGTTGCTGCGGCAGATGATAAGAAGCCGCATATTGCCCGATCACCAGAATGAATTCCAGCTGCGGCATGGCGGCAAAGACGAGATCATGCCATGTCTGCCGGCATTCGCGGCGCGGCGGCAGGTCGCCGCCATGCCTGTCATAGCCGGGAAAGCAAAAGCCCATCGGCACGATGGCAAAATGCGAAGGGTCGTAAAATTCCTCCCGCGTGGTGCCGAGCCATTGCCGCAGCCGGTCGCCTGATGGGTCGTTGAAGGGGATGGAGGTGTTGTGGACGCGAATGCCTGGTGCTTGGCCGCAAATGGCGATACGCGCCCTCTCGGACAAGATGCAGACAGGATTGGGCTCATGTGGCAGAGGCGGTGGAAACAACGGCATGTCGCGGCAAATTCGACAGGCTTTTATCGATTGACCAAGCCTGAGGGGATTTTCCATGTTTGGCTTCCGCTTGGCTGAAGGAGAATGTCAGAACAAATTGATCAACGCGTCAATGCGCTCTTTTATATAGGCGCTGAGCCGATCCCTTGCATCGGGCGTTGATGATGGTGTTTCCTCGTTCTTTCGTGAATGTTCCTTGCGCCACAGGGACGGCCGCACAAATTGACCGGCCCACAGACCTTGGCGATTATTGCGAGCCTCATTTTCTTCGCGACTGTAACTGCCATAGGCAATTGCCCAGCCTTGTTGGACCATCCAGCCATTGAGATCGAGTTTACCTGAGTAACAACGTGCCAGAACGCGTCCATACTGGTCTTTTCCTGCGCTTTCGCAGCGAATCGATTCCCTCCCGATTTTTGATCGCAAGATATTGCGGGCTTCTTTGCCGCAGAAATAATTTGCACCGTCACGTTCGCAAGTTTGATCCATTTCCGGGGCATCGATGCCTTTGAGGCGTATGCGTGCTTGTCCCATACCCAGCGTATCGCCATCAATAACATGCGGAGAACCTGCATAAGACTGAACGGAGTGCTCATCAGGAGATAGATAGGCGATAATAGCAAGAAGGGATGAAAAAAGAAGCAAAGTCAAAAAGATACTGACACAGCCTGATAACCTTCTTTTAGTTTTTTTGGGTCTGATCTCGTTGAATTTTCGCGAATATGGGCGTCTGTAATTACGCATGTCATCCGATCCAGACGCGGTTTTATTGACGCGATCTTATCGCGGAGAAAGGCATGAGGGAACCGTATGCGAGGCTTCTGTCACTCTTTTCCCGGTCTCAACAAGGGGGTGGGTTTGTTGTTAAACAGCAACAGCTTTCGTTCTTACTATAGGCTACAAGAAATCACGGTCTATTTTGCCCACTTCCCGCCACAAAGGCAGATCATTTCGTGAAGAAAGGCAAAAGCCGAAAAAGTTTCGAGCCGGGCACAAATCGGCAGGAAGACACAGGAATGAGCAGAGGCGTGTTGTTGCGGGACAGATCGATGGCAGGCAGGGAAAATCCCGCTGTGGCCCTTTCGATTCCGGCAAGCATGATTAAGGCTTCTTTCGGCCTAAATCGGGTCGCAGTCTTGACGAAAACAGCGTCTATTCTGTCATTTGTGAGTAATTCTTCCCTCATTGGTGCTCCCAATTGTGAAAGACCGGCCTTTTGATGCGTAGTCGCAGTTTTTCATATCCTTTTGTAGCCATGGCGCTTGGTTTTTCCATTGCCTGTAGCTCGGCCTTTGCATTCGATCTCAACGACGACTCCGAGAAATCCCGCAGTCCGTTTGAACTCTTCAAATTCGGTTTTTCCGCCTATAAGAGCGGTCACAAGGACGAAGCCGTCAAGGCGCTACGCTATGCAGCCGAGCGCGGTCATCAGGGCGCAAAGTGGAAACTGGCGCGCATGTATGCCGATGGCGACGGGGTGGCGGAAAACGATTATGAAGCCTACAAGATCTTTGAAAAGATCGTGCGTGAAGGTTCCGAACCCGGCTCTGAGAATGATTCCTATGTCGCTGATGCTCTAGTGGCCCTTGCAGGCTATGCCAAGCGCGGCATTCCCGGAACACCAGTGCGCGCCGACATGGGTATGGCGCGTGATCTTTATGTGCAGGCGGCGGCGAATTTTGGCGATCCTGCCGCGCAATATGAGTTGGGCCGGATGCTGCTTTCCGGCGAAGGTGGCGAGCAGAATGCCGTTCAGGCTGCGCGCTGGTTCCAGCTTTCCGCCAAGAAGGGCAATGCAAGCGCACAGGCCATGCTTGGCAACATGCTGTTTCAGGCTGGCAAGACCGTGCGCGGTCTGGCGCTCATGACGGCAGCCTTCGAGCGCTGTCCGACGGAAGATTGCGGCTGGATACGCGAAATGCAGGAACAGGCATTTTCCATCGCAGGCGAAGCCGATCGCCGTAATGCCGTGGCGCTCGCCAGCAATTACGGCGCCAAGGGCGATTTATGAGATCGTTTCAGAAATTGAAGACATTTATAAAGAGGTCTGTTTACCTCTTTGTTTTTACATGAAAATCAGATCGATAGCGTCAGCGTGACCGGGACGTGGTCCGAGGGCTTTTCCCAGCCGCGCGTGTGTTTTTCAATATCGACCGACTGAAAACACTTGGCGGCTTCCGGCGATAGCATCAGGTGATCGATGCGAATACCGTTGTCCTTCTGCCAAGCGCCTGCCTGATAATCCCAGAATGAATATAGGCCCGCATCATCGCTCGCCGCACGTAAGGCATCGGTAAAGCCCAGATTCTCTAATCTGCGAAATGCTTGCCGCGATTGCGGCT
>JAATGD010000118.1 GCA_015654965.1 Hyphomicrobiales bacterium | reverse complement strand
GTATTTTCCGCTCCAGTCACAATGATGCGGTCCGGGTCGCCTTTCTTCTCCCCCAGAGCGGTGAATTTGCCTTTGTGCTGTTTTCGGCAGCATCCGCCGCCGCCGTCATCTCCAGCGCCTTGGGATCGGAATTGGTTGCCGCCGTCACCGTCTCGATGGCGCTGACGCCGCTTTCGGTCGCCATCGGCTCGAAACTTCTCATCAAGGACAAGGTCGATGACACCATGGACGAGAATTTTGAGGGCGCGGGCGCGGATGTGCTGATGATCGGCTTTTCGCGCTACGGGCAGATCGCGTCGCAGATTCTGCTTGCAGGCGGCATCGACGTGACGGTGATTGACAATTCTTCCAACCGTGTGCGGGCTGCGGGAAAATTCGGCTTCCGCATCTATTTTGGTGATGGCACCCGCAAGGATGTGCTGGAAGCTGCAGGTATTCGCAAGGCAAAAATCGTCGCTGTCTGCACCCATAACAAGGAAACGACCAACCGCATCGTCAACCTGATCCAGTCCGACTATCCCGATGTGCGCCTGTTCGTGCGCTCCTATGACCGCGAACATACGTTGCAACTCCGCGCACAGGGCGTGGAATATGAACTGCGCGAAACATTCGAGTCGGGCATGTTGTTCGGCCAGCGCGCACTGGAAAGCCTTGGGCTTTCCGAAGCTGATGCCTATGCCATTCGTGAGGATGTGCGCCAGCGTGACGATGACCGGCTGCATGTGCAGGCATCCGAGGGCATTCTGGCCGGTCGCCATCTTCTGTTAAACAAGCCGGTGACACCAGAACCGCTGGTCAAGCCCACACGCGAAGGTCAGCGCATCGACAAAGCGGGCGACGAGGTTATGCAGGAGGTTGCGTCCAATGACACGCTGGGCGGGGCGGTGGCAGCGGAATGATTTGAAAAGCTCAGCCTTCCAATGGCAGGTTGTCGCCCTCAATCGCCTCTGCAATGGCGCGTTTCAGTTCATCGCGCACGCCGACACTCTGCGCCAGTATCTGATCGAATTTCAGGAAATCGAGAAGACCGATCCGGCTTACATCGGGACGCAGGAAAATATGCGGTGCGCGGATGCGGAACTTGTTTTCAAGGATTGCGCACATGGTCAATTGATTGGCACCGATGATGGCTTCAAAAGTCGAGGGCATGTCATCATCATCGCCGCCCGGCACACCCACCACATCAATGCCGATGATAATATCGGCCTTGCCGAACAGAAGATCGAACGGCACAGGGTTGAACAACCCGCCATCGACCAGAATACGGCCGTTGCGGCGCACAGGCCCGAAAACCGGCGGAATGGCGCAGGATGCGGCAATGGCGGTACGCAGATTGCCTTCCAGAATATGCACTTCCTTTGCGGCATGAAAATCCGCCGCCGTAATATGCATGGGAATGGCGAGCTCTTCGACATTGACCGGCAGCGATGCGGGCAGGAAAGCATCGATGATCTTTTCAATATTGAACTGGCTGACGCGGAAACCGCCCGTCAGAAGCTCGACCCAGCGCTCGGGCCGGGTCTGCCACAGGCGTTTTGCGACTTCCGAACGATTGTTGAAAATCGCCGCCATATAATCGCGAATGTCACGACCGCTCATGCCGTGCGCCATGCCTGTGCCGACAATCGAGCCGATGGAAGAACCGGCAATCGCAACCGGCTTGATGCCAAGCTCGTCCAGCACTTCGACAATATGGATATGGGCAATGCCGCGCGCGCCGCCGCCGCCGAAAGCAACGGCGATACGGGGCGATGACGGCATTGCCTTGTTCACTGATCGCTCCTTGGCTCTTGGCCTTAACTTTTAGCCGGACCGAACACCAGAATGGCGGGTTCGGCTTCAAGTAACTTCTTGGCGACAGCCTTGACCTGATCGAGCGTCACCGCATCGATCAGCTCGGAACGCTTGTCGATATAATCGCGCGGCAGTTCCGCCTGCTGTAGCCCGACCAATGTTGCCGCAATCGCGGCCGACGAATCGAGATTATTGACCGCATAAGAGCCTTTGAGAAAACTTTTTGCGGCAGCAAGTTCGGCTTCGGTCGGGCCATCACTGGCCATGGCTGCGACCTGTTCGCGGATGATTTTGAGAGAATCCTGCGCTTTTTCAGGGCGTGTCGCGGTTGAGATCGTCAGGCCCGATGAATGATCATAGAGCATAAGTGATGATGACACCGAATAGGCCAGTCCGCGCTTCTCACGCACTTCCGCATAAAGGCGCGAGGTAAAGCCACCGCCCAGAATATGGTTCATGAGGTAGGACGCGAAAAATTCGGGATCCTTGCGCTGCAAAGCCGGATAGACAAAGGTGATGGAGGTTTGCGGCATGTCGAAGTTGAGGCTCGTGGTGGTGCCGAGCGCAAGCTTCGCATCCGGCACCGGCACAAGCTCTGCTGCCGCGGGCAGATCGCCAAAGACCTTGTCGAGCATGACGCCCAGATCCTGGGCCGAAATGGCCCCGACCACGCCAATAGTCAGGCGGTCACGGGCAAAATTCTTGCGATGAAAGGCGATGAGATCATCGCGCTCGATTGTCTTAAGCGACTTGACCGTTCCCTCATCAGGACGCGCATAGGGATGGTTGCCATAAAGCACTTCGGCAAACCGGCGCGCGGCAATCGTCGAAGGATTGCGCTGCGAGGCTTCGATGCTTGCCACCACCTGTGCACGAATGCGGTCAATCGCATCCTGATCAAAACGCGGCTTGTTGACAGCGAGCGTGACAAGATCGGCTACCGCATCGCGGTTTTCCGCCAGCATCCGCACGGCACCCGAAACCGAATCCTGCGATGCGGTAAAGCTCATTTCCGCGCCGAGATTGTCGATGCGTTCCTGAAAAGCATCGGAGTTGAGATCGCCTGCCCCTTCATCGAAAAGGCCGGTCATCAGATTGGCCAGCCCCTCCTTGCCGGATGGGTCCTGCGTGGTGCCGCCCTTGAAGGCAAAACGCATGGAAATGATCGGGACCGAGCTATCCTCGACCAGCCAGGCGCGAATGCCCTTGGGCGAGACAACTTCCTGAATTTCGATGGCGCGGGCCGGCAAAGCGCAGAGGGTGAGCAGAACCAGAGAGGCGACAAGACTGCTCACAAGTCCCTTGGCAGCCGAACCTACAGACGCAAAACGCGGCATATCAATATTCCTCACTGCACCGCTCCTTCTGACCCTTGCGCACCTGTCGCTTGCGCCGGAGCGTCCTTGTTCTCACGCGCATTTTCCGGCTCGGTATCGGGCGGCAGCAGATAACTGGTCACCGACTGGTCCTTGACGAGATAACGCGTCGCCGCGTCCCTGACCTGATCCGTGGTCACGGATTTGATCAGTTCCGGCCATTTCTGGATATCCTCGATCGACTGGCCCACGGAAAGCGTCGAGCCATAGATGCGCGCCATGCCCGCCTGACTGTCACGCGCAAAAATCACGGCTTTCAGGAAGCGATTGCGCGCCTGATCAAGCTCGGTCTGCGTCACACCATCCTTGATGATCTTTGCAACTTCCGCCTCGACCGCCTTTTCGACATCACTGAGCGTTGCACCATCGCGCGGCGCGCCATAGACGGAAAATGTGCCGTCATCGAGCGCGTCACCGCCATATTCGGCACCGGTATTGGCCGCAATTCCACGCTTGACGATCAGTTCCTGATAAAGACGTGAACGCAGGCCGCCGCCCAGAATTTCACCCAACAGATCGAGCGCTGCCGCATCCCCCTGTTTCACATCGGGAAAGCGCTTTTCATTGGCGTATGAGGGCACCAGCCATGAAACGCGGAAAGAGGGCGTGCTGATACGCGCATCATGCAATGTGACCACGCGGGCGGCGTGTTTTTCCGGCTCCTGCGGGCGCTCACGCGGACTGATTTCGGCGTGCTTGGGAACAAGACCCCATGTCTTGAGCGCCAGTTCACGCACGCGCTCCGGCGTCACATCACCGGCAATCACCAGTGTCGCATTGTTGGGCGTATAATATTGCTGGTAAAAATCGATGGCATTCTTGAGGCTCAGTTTTTCCATCTCCTGCCGCCAGCCGATCACCGGCTTGCGATAGGGATGATTGTAGAACAGCACGGCATCGGTGTTTTCCGACAGCATCGCGGCAGGGGTGGAATCGACCCGCATGCGCCGCTCTTCCAGTATGACCTCGCGCTCGGTGGAAACCGCCTCCTCGTTCAGGACCAGATTCTGCATCCGGTCGGATTCAAACTCCATGATCATTTCCAGCGCTTCCGGCGACACGCGCTGGAAATAGGCGGTATAATCATAGGAGGTAAACGCGTTTTCCTCGCCACCAATGGAGGCAACCTGGGCCGAGAACTCGCCCGCCGGATGTTTTGTTGTGCCCTTGAACATCAGATGTTCGAGGAAATGCGCAATGCCCGAGACGCCCGGCACCTCATCCGCCGATCCCACATGATACCAGACCATCTGGGTGACCACCGGCGCGCGATGATCGGGAATGACCACGACCTTCATGCCATTGTCGAGCGTGAAACTGCTCACCCCGTCGGACTGGGCGATATCGGGCAATTGCGCAGGTGCGGTGGCTTGCTGCGTCTGCGCGGCCGGTGCTTGCGACTGCGCGAAGACGGGGGCTGCGGCAAGCGGCAGAGCCAGTGTCAGACCCAAAGCGGTCGATAACAACAGGCGCCGGAGTGAGGTGTTGTTCGCCAAGCGACATCTCCAATCGGTTTTCCCCGTTCGGGGTGGTATGCTTCATTTCAAGACAGGCGATGGCTTATCCGGCTGATTTGAGCCGGATCAGCCGAATGATCGTATCGCCATAATTGCGTTCTTCAAGCACGATGAATCGCTCATCGAGCGCAAGAGGGGCATTTGCGACCTCTTCAAGCACCAAAACTGCGTCAGGATTAAGCCAGCCGCCTTCAAGCGCCGATAAAAGTGCCTTTTCCCCCAAGGCTTTACCATAGGGCGGGTCGGCAAAGACCAGATCGAAAGGCTCAATCGTGCCTGCAATGCCAAGTGCACAGGCATCGCGGCGCAGGATTTTTGTGTGGCCCTGCAAGCCGAAAGCCTCGATATTCTGCCGCAAAATGCCACGGCCTTCCGCGGATTCCTCGACGAAAGTGACAAAGCGCGCCCCGCGTGAGATAGCTTCAAGCCCCAGCGCGCCGGTGCCTGCGAAAAGATCGAGCACCCGCCCGCCTTCCACCCGGTCCGCGAAATTATGCGCGAGAATGTTGAACAGGCTCTCGCGGGTGCGGTCGGTGGTGGGGCGAATGGCGTTGGAGACGGGCGTTACAAGCGAACGCCCGCGAAACTTACCGCCGACGATCCGCACCACTACCTCCCGGTCTGCCCTTCGGCTTACCGCCAGAAGGACCTTTGCCTCCACCGCCATCCGGCCTGCCACCGGGTTTACCACCCGGTTTTCCCGCCGGTTTGCCGCCAAAACCGCCACTGCCCGGCCTGCCGCGTGTGCCCTCACTGCGTGATGTCGAGCGCGTATCGCGGTCCGAGCCGCCGAAACGCCCTTCTCCACGCGGACCACCGGGGTTGCCCGGACGATCCGACCTGCTGCGGCCCTCAAACCCACCCTTCGGGCGATCCTGCGCGCGTTCACCGGCAGGCGCTCCATCGCGCAGTTCGGCGCGCTCGCGCTTGCCCGGACGGCGTTCGTTGCGACCATCATCGCGTTTTTCGCCAGCCCCGGGGCGCGGGCTATAGGGACGTGGACGATCCTTATCGAAACGGCCCTCACCCCTTGGCTGACCATGAGGTTGGCTGCGCGGTTCGCTCCGGGGGCGCGCTTCACCACGCGGGGAGCGACGCTCCTCCTTTTCCTCGCGCCTTGGATCATGGCGGACGGGCCGCTCGTCATCGGCGCGGCGCGGGCGTACCTTGAGATCGCCGCTGAATTTTGCCGCGCGATGCGGGAGCTGATGCTCGACACGCGCCGTTTTCGCCGCCGATTTTGCCGCCGCCTTTTCGCCTTGCGGGCGGGCGCCGGGCGCCATCCACACATTGGCATTGCCGCGCCTGCGCGGCTCGACCTTTTCCGTCTTCTCCTCGCGCGGCTTGCGGCGTTCTGGCTGGCTGGAAATCCATTCGCGTTCGCGCACCGGACGGCGGCGTTCACCTTCGCCTTCGCCCTCGCCCTGCCCTTGCTCCATCTCGCGCCGCGTGCGGCCCTGAACGGCGGAATTGGAGAATTCATTATGCACCGGCGCATCGAAATCAGCGCCTGAATCGGCAATCAGATTGTCGCCAAGCTGGTCGCGCAATGTGCGCCCGTTGATCTCGCGCACCGCACCTTCCTCAAGATCGGCAAGCTGGAAGGGGCCGAAGGAAACGCGGATCAGCCGACCGACCGTCAGGCCCAGCGCGCCCAGAATATTCTTGACTTCGCGGTTCTTGCCCTCGCGCAGGCCGATCGAAATCCAGACATTGGCACCCTGAACCCGCTCAAGTTCGGCTTCAATACTGCCATAGAACACGCCATCCACCGCAATGCCGTTCTTCAACTCGTCAAGCTGAGCCTGCGTGACCTTGCCATGCGCGCGCACCCGATAGCGGCGCAGCCAGCCGGTGGAGGGCAATTCGAGAACCCGCGACAGCCCGCCATCATTGGTGAGCAACAACAGGCCTTCAGTATTGATGTCGAGACGACCGACCGAGAGCACACGCGGCATTTCCGGCGGCAGCGCCTCAAACACTGTCGGGCGACCTTCCGGGTCGCGATTGGTGGTCACCAGACCCGCAGGCTTGTGATAAAGCCACAGCCTTGTGCGCTCGGCCTGCCGCAACGGCTTGCCGTCAACGGTGACGATATCGGTGCGCTTGACGTTGATGGCCGGGCTTTCCAGCACTTTGCCATTGACCGAAATACGCCCTGCGGCAATCATCGTCTCCGCTTCACGGCGCGAAGCGATACCCGCACGCGCCAGACGCTTGGCAATACGCTCGGCCCCGTCATCTTCTACATTGAAAGGCGTTGATTTGCGCGGCCCCGGCTTGCGCTCACCCTTATCGCGATCATTTTTGTCACGATCATTCCTGTCGCGGGGGGGACGGTCCTTGCGGTCGAAGCGTCCGGTTTCAGTGTCTTTTCCGCTGCGGCTATGGGGGCGTTTTCCGCCCTTGTCATCATCATCTCTGGTCATCAGGTATTGGCCTTTCAACAGCGCCACCGCGTCGCCTTGCATCTTTCTTGCAGGCAAAGAACAATCCGGGAAAGACCGGATGGGAAACGCCATATAATTCTGTTCGCAAATCGGTTTCGATTTCGAGAATTATGCAGTAACAAATCGCTTCATGCCTTGCGAGCAAAATCTAACCGATATGTCAGGAAATGGAGTGTGCATGAAAAAAACAGGCAATGCCACTCCGACCACGTCAAAGACAGGCGAAACCCCGATGGAGATCGCACTCATCGAAGCACGTAGCGCGGGCCAACGCGGCGAAGTGC
>JAATGD010000239.1 GCA_015654965.1 Hyphomicrobiales bacterium | reverse complement strand
TTGTCGAGACCATAGGCGAGCGCCGCCGCCGTCGGCTCGTTGATGATGCGCAGCACTTCGAGACCGGCAATGCGGCCGGCATCCTTGGTGGCCTGGCGCTGCGCGTCGTTGAAGTAGGCTGGAACCGTGATGACGGCCTGCGATACGGTCTCGCCGAGATAGGCCTCGGCGGTCTCCTTCATCTTGGTGAGGATGAAGGCACTCACCTGGCTCGGCGCGTATTTCTCGCTGCGGGCCTCGACCCAGGCATCGCCATTGTCGCCCTTGACGATCTTGTAAGGGACGAGGTCCTTGTCCTTCTGCACCATCGGATCGTCGAAACGGCGACCGATCAGGCGCTTGATGGCAAACAGGGTGCCTTCGGGGTTGGTGACGGCCTGACGCTTCGCAGGCTGACCGGCGAGGCGTTCGTCACTTTCCGAAAAAGCGATAATGGAAGGCGTCGTACGCGCACCTTCGGCATTTTCGATGACCTTCGCGTTCTTGCCGTCCATGACGGCGACGCAGGAGTTGGTCGTTCCCAGATCGATACCAATAACTTTAGCCATATTTCTCTCCATTCAGCAAACCGCCAGGACCTCTACCGAGCGTTCCATGGGCGGCTCCTATCGGTTTTCACAATTCCTGTTTCAGGCTGGTCCTGTTTCAGGCTGGCCTATATCAAGACTGAGCTTGCTTCAAGATGTGGTTTCACAAACCATTTTCAAGAAGCCTCAACCTGTAATCAAAGCCCTGTGTGTCGCGTATATAAGAAAGGCGGTTTTTTACTGCAAGTCACAACAACCTGACGGGCATAAATTCCTTCCCCGCTGTTTTGACAGCTTGTGCGTCACCCTTCCCCGCACCTACCCCTAAATATCGACAAAACCTTCCGTTTCGCCAGCGCGATAGATCGCATCGATGAAGCGCTGGTTGGCTTTTGAATTCTCCAGCGAGAACAGCGCGACATTTTCGCCATTAGTGGCACGAACGAAATTCTGCGCCTGAAGCTGATAATGATTGGCATCGTTAAATGCCCACTCCCGCGCCTCGGCATGGCCCAGATCGTGAAGCGTGATGCGACCATGACCATATTTGCCGGTATTGAACGGCGCATGGACCTCGATAAATCCCTTGTCACCGTGAAACACCATGGTCTGGCGCGCGGCAAGCTGGGTGGCTACATAAAATGTCATGTCAAAACCATCGAAACGCGCCGTGACATTGGCATAACGGTCGGTACCGAATTTCGGATCAAACTCGACCTGGGCCGCGACCGAAAGCGGTTCGCGCTCCGTGACCATACGCGTGACGACCGTAGGGTAGACACCGATATCCGGCAACGCACCGCCGCCAAGTTCGGGCTGGTTGCGCATATTGCCGGGATCTACATTGAAATAGGAAAAGGCACCCTGCACATGGCGCAGGCGACCAATCGCCCCTACAGCAATAAGTTCGCGCAGTTTTACCCATTGCGGGTGGTAATAAACCATGAAAGCTTCGGCAATCGTGACCCTGTGCCTGTCACGGGCGGCAATGAGCTGATCGATGTCATCGGCTTTGAGCGAAATCGGCTTTTCGCACAACACATGCTTGCCAGCCTGCGCCGCTTTCAGCGTCCATTCGATATGCTGTGAGGTGGGAAGCGGGATATAGACCCCATCCACTTCATCGCTTTCAAGCATCTCCTCATAGGAGCCGAAAGCGAGCGGCGCGCCAAAACGGTCAGCGACATTGCGCGCACGCGCCTCATCGCGGCTCGCGATCGCATGGACCACGCCATTATCGGACGCTGCAAGCGCCGGAATGACCTGTGTGACACCGATTTTTGCGGTCGAAAGAATCCCCCAACGAAACATGCCGTTCCCTTCATTCCATTACAGGTAGAGCCGACTAGGATATGTGACATGGGCGGCGATTGCGAGAGGCACGATCAGACGCTTTGCTTCAATCCGAAATCATACGTGAAAATCCATCATATCAGCCATGGCTGATAAAGCTTGTCATGACGGCATTGCCATGCTTTGTGCCATCCATGCAAAAAACATCTTCTGTCACAAAAGTGCTCGGCATATTCGCCCTTGCAGCCCTTGTTCTTGCAGGCTTTTCACTCATCGGGCTGGCTTTTGTCTATGGCGCTTACGGGGTCATCTTCATCGATGGTGTTGCAAGCGTCATCCTGCTCGTTATTTTCTCGGTTGTTTTCTGGCGCACCAAAATCGACTGGCGCAAGCCGGAAGCCGCCGCCATCATGATTTCCTTCTTTTCCTTTATCGGCATGTGCGTCGATTCACGCGGCAACCCCATCTATAATGAGCCGCTCGTATGGTTGTTCGGTTCAAAAGGCAGCCATCTCAATATCCGCGAGATCGTCAGCCATGGCGGTGGCAGCACAGGCGTCAATTACGAATTCCAGATCGTCAATCTTTATGGGGCCATCGAGCGCTCGATCAGCGGCTGGCTGGTCATGCCTTTCCGCTTTTTTGAATATATCGTCGTGCTTTCCCTTCTGGTGACGCTTATCACGGCGATGCGCAGACGCAGAGGCGCTGAATGGCTGCCCGACAATGCGCGCGATGAAGGCAGCACATGGCTACCCGACAATACCAAAAAATAAGCTTTTAAAATAAATCCTGAAGGGAGAGATCAATGAGACGATTGTCACTGCGTTCGATGTTTTTCGCGCTTCTGGCTATCCTTGTTCCGGCATCGGCTTTTGCGCAATCGGCAGACGCAACCGACCCCAATGCGGCAATCGGCAAGATGAATGCCTATGTCGCGCTTCTCAACCGCACAATCCGCGCCTCGGAATCACTCGACCGCTATGAAAGCTGGGTCAATATGAAGAAAGGCCCGACCGGCAAGGAACGCAATGTCTATGGGCTATATTCGCTCTATGACGTGCGCAGCGAGATCGAAGCGGCCCAACAAGCAACAACGGCTGAGCCGAAAATGCCGCAACTCGACGAAGCCATGGTGAGCTATATCGCGATCTACCAGAAACTTGCGCCGGCCGTTGAGAAGGCCAGCAAATATTATGATCGCAAGGATTACAAGTCCGACAAATTTGCAGGCGCCAAGGAATTTCACAAGCAAATTGCCGAATTTGCGCCGGAATTTGCCAAGGAACGCAAGCGCGTCGATATGCTACTGAGCGAAGAAAAGAGCAAGATCGATCTTCTGGAACTCGATGCGCTCGAAAAAGCCAATGGCAAAAAAGCCAGCTGGCATGTGCGCAATGTGATGATCCGCGCCAATACGGTGGTCGATCTCCTGCCCGACAATGACAAGCCGATCGTCGATATGGCGCAATTTAGCAAGGCCATGGACGCCTATGCGCAGGCTGTGCGCGAAATGGACGATTACGCGACCGAGAACCCGAACTCGTTCCATGTTTTCGAGTCCCGCCCCGCAAGCTTGCTCGGCAAATTGCGCGATTTGCAGGAAAAGCTGGAAAAGACCAAGGGCGATGCGCGCAAGGGCGGCGTCGCATCCGATCTGCAATGGATCGTCAATGATTACAACATGATGGTCACGACATCGCAAAGCGCGACCATTTTCTCCAAAGAATGATCCTTCCAAAGCCGGGGCAAAACCCCGGCTTTTTTCATGATGCGTTACATTTTGCGCAAGGCGCGCGGTGCGAGCGTCAGAAGACCGCCAAGCGTCATGATCACCCCCACCCAGAGCGGCGCATGAAGGCTATAGCCGGATTGCAATGCCAGACCGCCCGCCCATGGACCCAGACCAAGCCCAATATTGATGACCGATGCATGCATGGCATTGACCAGCGCGCCGGGATGGGCAAGCCGCATGATGCGCGCGATAAAGGCGGGGTTGAGAGCAATGCCGGTCAGGCCGATCATGACGATGGCCAGAACGGTTGCGAATTTCAGCTCCGCAAACAGGGCAAAGATCAGCATCGCCAAGAGCATGATGAGAATGCCGATGAAAATGGTGGCAATCGTATGGCGGTCGGCAAAGCGGCCGATCACATAATTACCGATGATATTGGCCGCGCCATAAATGGCCAGCAGGAACGGCAATTGCGCTTCCGAAAAGCCCGCCAGTTGCACGGTGATCGGCGCCAGATAGCTGTAGACCGCAAAAGACGCGCCAATCACCAGCGCGCTGGTCGCATAGGCAGCCCAAAGTTTCGGCTTGCGCATCTCGTGAAGCTCGGAGCGCAGATTGATCCGCGCATTTTTCGCTGCCGGTTCGATCTTGAGCGCTATGACCAGAGCACAGAAAAGAATGAGCACGACAATCGCCCAGAAACTCGCCCGCCAGCCAAAGCTGTTGGCAACGGCGGTTGCCAGCGGAACGCCCAGAACCGTGCATAACATAAGTCCCGCGAAAACCATGGAAGAAGCGCGCCCGCGCAGTTCAGGTGCAACAAGCTGCGCGGTAATGGCAAGCATCAGGCCAAAACTCGTCGCCGCCGCCATGCCGGTCAGGACGCGGGCTATCAGCATGACGTGAAAATTGCTGGTCGAAGCCGCAACGCCCTGCGCCAACGCGTAGAAGGTCAGCAGCAACAGAAGACCGCGCTTGTTTTCGATTTTCAACGCCAGAAACAGCACCGTGACCAGCGGCCCGCCAATGGTCATGCCAAGCGCATAGACGGAAATCAGATTGCCGATATCGGAAACGGAACGCCCGAAAGCCTGCTGAAGCGAGGGCATCATGCCTGAAATCATCAGCTCGGACGTGGTCAGCGCAAAAATACCCAGTGTCAGACAATAGACAACCAGCGGGATGCTGCGCGCCTTGGCCGGGGACGCAGAAACCCCTTCCGCCACAAGGGCAGATTCACACACATCGTTCATGGGACGAATCCTGTTTATATAGTCAAAACTATATAATTCATATCGTCTTGCACGGGAGCGTCAAGCAAATTATATAAGGAAGACTATAGAAAGGGAGAAAAATGGTGGCGCGCGGGCGTCCACGCAGCTTCGACCGCGATGCTGCGCTGGAAAAAGTCATGAAGGTTTTCTGGTCCAAGGGCTATGAATGCGCCCAGATCAATGATTTCACCGCGGCGATCAATATCACGCCGCCCAGTTTCTATGCCGCCTTCGGCAACAAGGAACAGGCTTTTCGCGAGGCAGTGGGTTATTACCAGCGCAGCATCGGCAGTGAACCTTTCGCAGCCCTTGAAAAAGTAGAACCCGTTCGCGACGCCATACGCCAATGGCTGGATAAAAGTGCCGACAGCGCTTTTGCCTGTCCGGCGGGGGGCTGCATGATCAGTGTCAGCTCCATCCAGTGCAAACCGGAAAACACGCCGCTGAAAGAGTTTCTGCAGGCGATCCGCCGCGACAATCATGAACGGCTTTTCAAACGGCTCAAACGCGCCCTTGCGGATGGCGACCTGCCTGCCGATAGCGATATTGCGCAGATGGCAGAATTTTATCACATGATCCAGCAGAGCATTTCCTTTGAAGCGCGGGACGGCAATTCACGCGCAGGCGTTCAAAAGATCATCGACATGGCCATGCGTGCCATGCCGGAAAGGCGCTGAAAGCGGCCATGATTTGAAAATCAACATGCCTGCTCACCTTTTCAAGCCAGATCTATTGCAGGATCAGACAGCTGGCAAATCCAGGTAAAACTTTCGGCAGAGCTGTTGCATTTGACATGAAGCCCGGCCTGAATCCGCCTGAAATTTAATTGCATAAGGCTCTATTTCTTGTAAGACTTTGAACCAGTTCGAATCCTGAGGGGAGTAGGAGGAGGCAAAACAGGGAGGGGATTTCCTGTTACTGCATTCGTTTCCCCATAGCTTTGCAACCAGCACAGGATGGGACGGATTGTCAGGAGAGGAGAGTTTTCATGCAAGTTGCCACGCCCCGTTCCGGGCAATCAATCTTGCTCTTGGGTATACTGGCCATTGTCGGCGCGTTTTCCCTCGGCTACATCGCGCTTAATCGTGGTGAACCCATCAATGCGATGTGGATCGTTGTCGCCGCAGTCTGCGTTTATCTGATCGCTTATCGCCTTTATGCCAAGTTCATTCTCAACAAGGTTTTGATTGCGGACTCCACACGCATGACACCCGCTTTCCGTCATAATGACGGACTGGATTATGTGCCCACCGACAAGCACATTCTCTATGGCCATCATTTTGCGGCAATTGCCGGTGCCGGACCATTGGTCGGACCGGTTCTGGCGGCGCAGATGGGTTATCTGCCGGGCATGTTGTGGATTCTGGCCGGCTGTGTGCTCGCCGGTGCGGTGCAGGACTTTATGGTTCTGTTTATTTCCACACGCCGCGATGGCCGCTCGCTGGGCGAGCTGGTTCGTGAGGAAATGGGCAACACTGCCGGCGTTATCGCGCTGGTTGCCTGTTTCATGATCATGATCATCATTCTCGGCGTCCTTGCCATGGTGGTGGTAAAGGCGCTGGCTGGCAGCCCATGGGGCACCTATACGGTGGCCTTCACCATTCCGCTCGCTTTGTTCATGGGCGTCTATCTGCGCTATATCCGTCCCGGACGCGTGGGAGAAATATCGGTCATAGGCCTTTTGTTCCTGCTGTTTGCCATCGTTTCCGGCGGCTGGATCAAGGAAAGCAGCTATGCGGCATGGTTCACATTTGAAGCCACCACGCTGACATGGATCATCATTGTCTATGGTTTCATCGCCGCCGTTCTTCCCGTCTGGCTGCTTCTGGCACCACGCGATTATCTCTCGACTTTTCTGAAAATCGGTACGATCATCGCGCTTGCAATCGGTATCGTCATTCTGCGTCCGACGCTGGAAATGCCAGCGCTGACCAAATATATCGACGGCACTGGTCCGGTCTGGAGCGGTGATATCTTCCCGTTCCTGTTCATTACCATTGCCTGCGGTGCCGTTTCCGGTTTCCATGCTTTGATTTCATCCGGCACCACGCCCAAGATGCTCGCCAATGAGGATCAGACCGCCTATATCGGCTATGGCGGCATGCTGATGGAATCCTTCGTTGCCATCATGGCGCTGATCGCTGCATGCGTGATCAATCCGGGCGTTTATTTCGCCATGAACGCGCCTCTTGCCGTGCTGGCACCGGCTGGAACCACCGATGTGCTGCAATCGGCCTCCGCCGTCATCAGCAGCTGGGGTTTCGCCATCACGCCGGAAGCCTTGCAGACCATCGCCAATGATGTCGGTGAAAACACGATCATTGCCAAGGCGGGCGGCGCTCCGACGCTGGCTGTCGGCATGGCGCATATCCTGCACAACGCCATTGGCGGGTTGCTCGATATGTCGTTCTGGTATCATTTTGCGATTCTTTTTGAAGCCCTGTTCATCCTGACGGCAGTGGATGCCGGCACACGTTCAGCCCGCTTCATGCTGCAAGATCTGCTGGGCATCATTCATCCGCATATGCGCAAAACGGACAGCCTTGTGCCGAACCTCTTTGCAACCGCACTTGTGGTGCTGTGCTGGGGCTATTTCGTCTATCAGGGGGCTGTCGATCCGAAGGGCGGCATCTATACGCTGTGGCCGCTGTTTGGCATCGCAAACCAGATGCTGGCTGGTATCGCACTGATCCTTTGCGCCGTCGTGCTCATTAAAATGAAGCGCGAGCGTTATGTCTGGGTGGCGCTCTTGCCCGCCATGTTCCTCTTCGTCTGTACGATGACGGCAGGCTGGCAGAAAGTGTTCAGCGACAAGATCGGTTTTTTTGCTGCGGCAAGCCGCGCAACCACGCCGCAGGATGCGTTCAATAATTATGTCAATGGCACGCTGACCGCCTTCTTCATGGTGGTGGTGGTTACATTGTCATTGTTTATTAGTCAGTCGCTTCTGTTCTTGGCAACTACAGATGTCGGTTGTACTGAAAGCAGTTGTCGCGCCCCCGAAGTGTGAGGCGTGCAACAAATCAGACTATTTCTCAATGCAAAGACGTGCGTTATTGGTCGGAGCAGTGTCAAGGTACAGAGTTGACAGTGTGCGAGGATTCAACCGCTTTGTGCTCTACACTCCGCGACAGACTCATTCGTCGATTCACAAAGCTGTGTGTGGCATTAAGGCCTCTGAGAACAAATCGCAGACTGCTGCAGCAGTGTC
>JAATGD010000233.1 GCA_015654965.1 Hyphomicrobiales bacterium | reverse complement strand
TTGTCGCCGCAGGGCTTTTTTCCATGCTCAGAGAACGGCGTCTTTCGCTCAAGCGGACTACAAGCTCGACGATGCCATGATAAAAGGCCCGCAATGTTTGAGCATTGCGGGCCTTTTGCAAAAATGGAAATCAAGACAGCGACTTATCTGTATTCTTTCACAACAAGGCTGGTGTTCTGCCCGCCAAAGCCGAACGAGTTGGAAAGCACAGCCGAAACTTCTGCCTGACGCTTGACATTCGGCACTACATCGAGCGGTATCGACGGATCGGGATTGTCGTAATTGATTGTCGGGGGCAGGGTGCCAGTCTCGATGGTAAGAAGCGAGAACACGGCTTCAATCGCACCAGCTGCGGTCAGCGTGTGGCCGATCATCGACTTGTTCGACGACACCGGAATTGCACCGATGGCGTCGCCAAAGACGGTGGACATCGCCAGAAATTCCATCTTGTCGTTTTCCGGCGTCGATGTGCCATGCGCATTGATATAGGAAATCTGCTCTTCCGTCAGGCCCGCATCGGCGAGTGCTGCACGCACCGTGCCAATGGCAGGCGACGCATCCGGCTTTGAGCGGGTACGGTGGAAGTCGTCGGCCTTTTCGCCGCAACCGGCCAGAATGCCCAGCACTTTTGCGCCACGCGCAACAGCACTTTCAAGCGATTCCATCACCAGTGCGCCCGAGCCTTCCGCCATGACAAAGCCGTCCCGGTCCTTGGAAAAAGGTTTTGAGGATTTTTCGGGACTATTGTTCTGGGTGGAGAGTGCGGAAAGCAGCGAGAAGCGGATCAGCGCTTCCGCCGAAACGGAACCGTCGGTGCCAATCGACAGCACGCGGTCGCTTTCGCCGCGCCGGATGGCTTCGACGCCAAGCTGGATGGCGGTCGCGCCCGATGCGCAGGCAGTGGAAAGCGTCACCGGCAGGCCGCGTGTGCCAAATGTTTCCGAAAGACGTTCGGCAATATAGCCGAATTGCGTGGTGTTGAAGAACGTATCCTGACGCGCACGACGGCAGGCTTCAAGCAGAAGCTGGTAGCTCGCCGGTCCTTCGTCTTTCACACTGGCGTCGAGCGCAAAACGGCTTTTCCAGTCGAGTTCGACCGGGGGGGCTGCCAGAAACAGCGGTCCGCCGAAATTGGTAGTCGAAAGGGCCGACTGTGCCAGAGCTTCTTCGCCTGCAAGACGCGCAAGCGCTTCGGAGAGCGCGGAAGCGCCGACTTCGCTTTCAGGCAGGAAATCGACCGTACCTGCAAAGCGGGTATTGAGGCTTTCGGTCGGAAAGCGGGTGATCGTGTGCAGGCCGGAACGTCCATTGGTCAAGGCGTCCCAATTGTCCTGTTTTCCCTGTCCGAGTGCAGAAACGACACCCGCGCCGGTAATGGCAACGATGGGGCGGCCGAGATGGTCTTTATACTGGGTCATCTTATGCTCTCACCAGCTTGGCGGCGCCTTCGGCGCGTGTTGCTCCGATCGTGGTGACGATGGCTTCATCCACTTTTCCCGCAAGGGGTTTTTCCGAAGCGTCCTGTGGGGCGAAGGCTTCGCCTTTGGCAACGGAAATGGCGGCAAGCGCCAAAGCGAGCGGAAACTGTGCCTCGCGAAAATGCCCGGTCAGGCCGGAAACGCCGCGATAGGCAGAAGACAAGGCCTCAAGGGCCGTCTTTTCGGCAGAGGTCGCGGTATGCGCCCCCGATGCGCCGGAAACGACATAGGCGGGTTCCTTGCCATCATTGGCCGCAAGCACCAGCTCGCGAATAGTCTTGGCAAGATCGCTATCGCCGCGGCGAACCTGCGATGTCTGGATGGCTGCAATCTCGGCATAGGCGCGTGCGCCGCGCCTTGCAGCATGTTCGGCGTTTTCGAGCACCAGAAACACGCCACCCGAACCAGAAACCATGCCGCCGCCTCCAGAGCCTTCACGCGCCCAAAGCGGTGCCCAGCCGTCATGCTTGAGCAATCCGCCCAGTTCATGGCCGAGAATCATGTCGAAATGTTCGGCATTGTACGAACCGCCGACCAGTACATGCGTGCTCTGGCCAGCACGAATACGTGCGCTTGCGGTTTCGATCGCCGAGATGCCGGAGCCTTCCTCGCCCATGAATGTGCGTGAAGAGCCTGTCACCTTGTGAACGATGGAAATATTGCCGGCCAGCAGATTGGAAAGCTGGGCCAGAAAAAGGGTCGGGCGCAGCTCGGTGGACAGTTTTTCATTCAGCATGACGCCACGATTATTGTGCGAGCGGCCTTCTTCGAGAATCTGCATATCGACGCTGATATCGCGTTCGCCGCCGCCCGCGCCCACCACCATATCCATGCTGGTGCAAAGCGCTTCGTCATCCTTGATGCCTGCATCTTCAAGCGCAAGACCCGCCGCATAGGTGCCGAGCCGCTGCCATGTTTCCATCTGGCGCTGGTCGCCGCGCTTGGGGATTTGCAGGCTCCAGTCCACTTCGCCGAGCCTGTGCACGGTATAGGGCGCAAAGGCTTGTTCTTCGATCTGCGGCGCGGTGCCGGGCTTTGAAAAAGCGTTCCAGTGAACCTCCGTTCCTTCGCCAAGCGAGGAAAGGATGCCGATGCCGGTGATGACGACTTTGTTGTTCTGCATGAGTTCGGGTCCACCCGTCCTGCTGAAACGGAATTAGAGCATTTCCAGCAAAAGTACGAAGCGGTTTTGCGTTGGATAATGCGTAAAAACAAAAAATTAGAGCGGTTCCAACGATTCTGTTAAGACCGGAACCGCTCTAGGGCGAACACGGATGTTCACCCTTAAAAACCGTCAGATTGGCTGAAGTCTTCAGGCCTTCTTGGCTGCGACCAGTTCGTCGATCTTGGCGCAGAGGTTTTTCAGGACGAAATATTCTTCCGTCGGAACCTTGCCTTCGTTGACTTCCTGCGTCCACTGTTCCAGCGGAATCTTGATGCCGAAAGCCTTGTCGATGGCGAAAACGATGTCGAGGAAATCGAGGCTGTCGATACCCAGATCGTCGATGGTGTGGCTTTCCGGCGTGATGGTATCACGGTCGATTTCACTGGTTTCGGCGATGATGTCTGCGACTTTGTCAAAAGTAGAGGACAAATTTCGATTCCTTTATTCCTGCGATGCCGCATATGGCGAACATCTGACTCTCTGCGCGTATCTAGCGTTTTTCTGCCCCAAGGGAAAGTCATATTGCTTTCATGAGGCGCAATTTGACTATGCGCATATAAGATATGCAGGCATGCAAGTGCAATATAAAGGCAATCGCATTTTTTTGAACGGTTTTAATCAGCCGGAGGCGGGGCGCTCTGTTTTCCCCATTTCGTAAAATATAAATAGCCCGCAATCGAGAGCAGCATGATGAAAATGGCCAGTCCTGTTTCCAGATAGCCGTCCTCCAGAAGAATAGCGACGAGACTGGATGCGATGCTGCCTACCGTGCCGACCGCACCTGCATGATTCGCCTGTGGCAAAAGTATGGGGATGGATGTGGGCGCTGTCGCAGCTATTGTGGCCGTCTCAACGTCAGGCGCGGTTTGAGTGGGTGCCGGTGTTGGAACGGGTGTTGGAGCAGGTGCGGGCTGAGGCTCCAGAGCGATATCTGTCTGTTGCAAAGCCAAGGCCAACGCACGGGTGCGCACCCGTTTGACGCGCGCCTGCCATCCCTTGCCGAAAGTGGCCGCGGCAGCGAGTTTTTTAAGCCATTCTGACCGCGCATCGCAGAGCGCATTGATGGTTTGCGCAAGCGGTTGTTCCGCAAGCGCTGCCATGGTTCTGGGGTCCATCATGGCTGTCTCTGGCACATCAAGGATTCTCTG
>JAATGD010000127.1 GCA_015654965.1 Hyphomicrobiales bacterium | reverse complement strand
GGCGAAGCCGCTTTTTTGTCTGGATGAGGGGGCAATACATAAAAATGTACAGCGGAAGGCAGGATCTATTGGATTAGCTAAAGAGCAGAATAGTTCTAAACTAGAATACTTATAGTATCGAAAATATAAAATTCATTCCTGTCGGGTCCGGTATTGGTTGTTCCAGAGCAAAGAGAGAGCCTGTATCTCGATTGGATATTGTAAGATATTGATATTTATATAAAATTTGTTCAATCCTTTGGGGCGATCATTGATTGCGAACAATGATCCGATCAAGAATATCTCCTATAAATATTATGACAGAGCGAAAAGAGCTCAGTCCTATCGGAAGGAGAGACCTGATGGGCAACCAAGTACAAATCAATCGTCGCACGATATTGGCCGGAGCAGCCCTTGCCGGGGCCTTGGCGCCGGTCATGGCGTCCGGCACGGCCTGGGGGCAGGCGAGCATCAAGAAGGCGAGCGCCGCCGAAATAGCGGCCCTGCCACGAGAGAAGGTCGAACTGGTCGATCCGCCTTTCGTGCATGCGCATAGCCAGGTTGCCAAGGGCGGCCCGAAGGTGGTCGAATTCACCATGGTGATCGAGGAAAAGAAGATTATTCTCGATGCCGAGGGCACTGAATATCACGCCATGGCCTTCAACGGCACCGTGCCGGGTCCGCTTATGGTCGTCCATCAGGATGACTATGTCGAGTTGACGCTGATCAACCATGAAAACAACACCTTGATGCACAATATCGATTTCCATGCTTCGACCGGCGCATTGGGGGGCGGTGGCCTGACGCAGATCAACCCGGGCGAAAAGACCATCCTGCGTTTCAAGGCGACCAAGCCCGGCGTGTTCGTTTATCACTGCGCGCCTCCCGGAATGGTGCCATGGCATGTGGTGTCGGGCATGAACGGCGCAATCATGGTTCTGCCGCGCGACGGGTTGAAGGATGGCAAGGGCAATGCGCTGACTTACGACAAGATCTATTATGTCGGTGAGCAGGATTTTTATGTGCCGCGCGATGAGAACGGCGCCTACAAGAAATATGAAAGCCCCGGCGACTCTTATGAGGATGTCGTCAAGGTGATGCGGACCCTGACCCCGACGCATGTCGTCTTCAACGGCGCCGTCGGCGCGCTGACGGGCGACAAGGCGATGACCGCGGCGGTCGGCGAAAGGGTGCTGATCGTGCACTCGCAGGCCAACCGGGATACGCGTCCGCACCTGATCGGCGGTCATGGTGACTATGTATGGGCAACGGGCAAGTTCAATACGCCCCCCGATGTCGATCAGGAAACATGGTTCATCCCCGGCGGGACTGCGGGCGCGGCTTTCTACACGTTCCAGCAGCCCGGCATCTATGCCTATGTGAACCACAACCTCATCGAGGCTTTTGAACTGGGCGCTGCCGCGCATTTCAAGGTCACGGGTGAGTGGAACGACGATCTGATGACATCGGTGCTGGCGCCGTCCGGCATGTGATGCAGATATGCGCTATCGGTTCGGGGGACATGCCGTCTCCCGAACGACCGATCCCGTAACGGGTGGTTTGATCATGACAAGGCCAAGAACAAGGCAAAAGTTGCGTGACCTTGCTGTTGCCGTGCCTGTGGTGCTTCTGGCTGTCGCAGCCGGGCTTTTTGTTGTCGATGCAACTGGCCAGATTGGCGCAAAGCCCGATGGGCCGGAGGTCCTGCGTCCGCAAACGGTGACTGTCGCATCGCGAAGAATGACCTATCGCGCGGATGGCGATTTTCAAAAGAACAATTACCCCACCGATGCGCCTTTGACGACGCGATGGCTCAGGCAGCCATTCGAGATCATGAAATATCAGGTCAGCATGGAGGAATACGGGCTGTGCGTGAGAGACGGCGCCTGCCTGCCTGCGGATGGCGTGGATATTGCCTTGCATGGCGCGCAATCGAAGCATCCGGTCGTTGGCATCAGCTATGACGATGCGCAGGCCTATGCGCGGTGGTTTTCACGCAAGACGGGCGAGGTGTGGCAATTGCCCAGCGATGAGCAATGGGCCTTTGCCGCCGGTTCCCGCTTTCCGGACGATGCGCTGGGCGTGGGCGAGGGCAGCGAGACGAACCCGGCTTTGCGCTGGCTGCGCGATTATGAAATCCAGAGCGCGCGCCAGCAGGACCGCAACCCGGCCGTGCGCCCAAAGGGGGCTTTCGGCGAAAACGAGCTTGGCGTCGCCGACATGGCTGGCAATGTCTGGGAATGGACCGACACCTGCCATCGCCGTGTCAATCTCGATGCCTATGGCAAGGTTGCCAATGAAAGTGTCGTCTGCGGTGTTTATGTGGTCAATGGCAAGCACCGGGCTGCCATGAGTTCCTTCATCCGCAACCCGAAATCGGGCGGATGCAGCGTGGGCCTGCCCCCCGACAATCTCGGTTTTCGTCTTGTCCGCGACGGGCGCTGGTACGCCCCGATGCTCAAACGGCTCAAGGCTTTTTCCACGTGATGGATTTGTTCGATTGTTACAGCTTTATGCCCCTGAATATATGCCAATCCTGCTTTGATGTGCTATGCAGGATCAGGAAATAAAACCAGGGGTAATGGGAATGGCCACGATCGATCGCGGTCTCGTCAGGAAGCTGTCGTTATTTGCCAGAATGGGCGATAGCGAGCTGGACAAGCTTGTCTCCTATGCCACGTCGCGACGCGTTTTACCGGGTGAAGCGATCTTCGAGCAGGGCGATGACGCGACTTCCTTCTACCTCCTCCTTCATGGTCGCCTGAAGGTCAATCAGGTCACGTCCGACGGTCAGCAGATCATTGTTCGCATGGTGCATCCCGGCGATCTTTTCGGCTTTGCCAAGGCCTTGCAGCGGCAGGATTATCCCGGAACGGCGGTTGCCGTGGCCGAAAGCATCGTGCTGGGCTGGCCCACCGAGCTGTGGGACTATTTTGTCGAGCAGAATCCCGGCCTTGCCATGAATGCCATCCAGACCATCGGCAAGCGTCTGGAAGAGGCGCATACCCGCATTCGCGAAATGTCGACGGAGGAGGTCGAGCGGCGTGTCGCCCATGTCGTGCTCAGGCTGGCGCAAAAGGCGGGCAGGAAGGAAGAAAACGGCATTCGCATCGATTTTCCGATCACCCGGCAGGATATCGCCGAAATGACCGGAACGACGCTGCATACGGTCTCGCGTATTCTCAGCGGATGGGAATCGAAGGGCTTTGTGCGGGGCGGGCGCCAGAAACTGACCGTCATCGATGCGCCGGGTATCCGGCGGCTTGCCGAAGGGGAATCCTAGAACGGCGTATAATGCTATCCGTGCATGACGGCGGCGTTTTTCTGACGGCTGATCCATGCCGCGCCGATGCCGCCATGCAGAAAGCCGTTTGAAAGCGGTGCGGCCGGATAAATCTGCCGTATCCTTGCAAGCCCTTCTTCCGGCTCCAGACGCTGCGCTAGCACATCGTCATGAATGCGGGCGATGGCAACCATGTCGCAATCCTGTGGTGACAGCCTGAAGCGGCTGACACCAGCCCCTATGAGATCGGGCATGTCCCCGATCAGCGACTGGCAGGTGTGGGACAATGTCTGGACGCCATTGAGCGCCAGAAAGGGCTGGCTGTCGAGCGTCCTGACCGGCATTCCGTCCGGTTCTTCGCCACAGACGAACTGGCAATTATCCTTGATATGGCCCTTGGAACGGGCATGGGCGCAGCGTGCGGAGATCGCAAGCGGGATACGGCCAAAGGCAAAGACTTCAAATGCGATATCGGGCGCGCCCCTGATGATTTCGCCTATGGAACGCAACGGCAGTTCGGGTGGAAGACAGATGGATTGCGCGCCGCGTGCCGCAAGCACCTTCGCTGTGGCTGCATTATAGACATTGACCAGCGGGCCGACCAGATGCGGTTTGCCTGCCAGCAGCCCGAGTGCCGACAGATCATTGGCCTCCACGGGAAAGGGCGAGCCTTCCGCCGTCTGGCGAGCATGTTTTGCCTCGCGCTCCAGCATGACGAGCGCGAGCGAGCCGAGGTTCACCGATTTGCCGCCGCGTTGCAGCCGCTCGACCACAGCTTCCATATAGGGGTCGGTGAAATGAAATCGCGCCATTTCGGCCCGTCCCACAGGTAAAGGACAGGACCAAGACTCAGGCTGGGGCGATTGGAAATGTCTGACATGGATTATCTCCAGCGTTTCTCGTAAGCGCCCGACGTGGTCTGCTGGCCTTCGCTGAGCGCGCGCAGCCGCGACAGGAGTGCGGCGCGTCTTTCCGGTTGCGCCGCCAATGTCTGGCGTAAGGTGGAGACGACTTCGGCGACATAGGCCTTGCCACGCTGGCGGCCTTCGATTTTCAGCGCCGATACGCCCGCGGCCCGCAATTCGTCGATATGGTTCATCACATCGAGTGAAACCGGATCTTCAAAGGCATAGCCGCCCTCGTCGCCAATATTGAAACGGCCTTTGCACAAGGTTGGATAGCCTGCCGCTTCACCTTGCGGAAAACGGTTGATCGTATAATCGCCAAGTTCGGAGACGAGTTCTGAGCCGTCATTGCGATAGCGGACATGGCTTGCCGGAGAGCAGACGCCGTTCATATTGGGCGATTTGCCCGTGGCATAAGAGGAGAGCGAACAGCGGCCTTCGGTCATCACGCAAAGGCCGCCAAAGACGAAGACCTCCATTTCGCAGGCAGTCTTTTTGCCAAGTCTGGCAATGTCGGCAATGGTCAGGACGCGTGGCAGCACCACGCGTTTCGCCTTGAAAGCCTCGATGAGGAAACTGATCGCATCGGCATTGGAGGCGGAAGCCTGCACGGAAACATGCAGGCGTTGCTGCGGATGACGCTCGGCGGTATAGGCCATCAGCCCGAAATCGGCGAGAATGACCGCGTCGGCTCCCAGTGCCGCGGCATCATCCACGGCAGAATACCAGATGTGCTCGTCGCCGGCGCGCATGAATGTATTGATGGCGACAAAGACCTGCGTGCGGCGCGCATGGGCAAAACCGATCGCTTCGCGCAATTCGGTGCGGCTGAAATTGAGGCCGGGAAAATTGCGCGCATTGGTCTCGTCACGAAAACCGCAATAAACGGCATCGGCACCGGCCTGCACCGCTTCGCGCAAGGCCGAGGGCGTGCCTGCGGGGCAGATCAGTTCCATGCGCGTTCTCCCTTATCCTTCTTGTCCGGGGCCAGCGCCTTGTCGCGTATATATTGCGCAATATGGCGCACGAGCGGCGCAAAAGGCCCGGCAGCCTTGCCAAGATCGGACGGGAGATCGACATTGCAATCATCGAGCGCATTGCGCAGCGCCAGCATGGCTTCCATGTCGCCGGTGACCGTTATGTCGCGGGAGAAGAACAGCGCATCGCCATCGAGCTTGCCTTCGAGAATGGCGAGCAGCATGACCAGCGGACCTTCAATCGCGGCGTCGCTAACAAAGGGTTCACTTTTGCGCAAGACCGTGATGCGCGGTATTTCCGGCTCGACAAGGAAACGCAAAGGCAGATCCGAAGGACAAAAGCCAAAGC
>JAATGD010000188.1 GCA_015654965.1 Hyphomicrobiales bacterium | reverse complement strand
GATCCTTTGGGTGTAGTGCACGTGCGGTGGTTTAGCCGAAGAATGCCTTATCCTGTTCACGGCGCAATGTGAACAATTGTGAAGTTTCGTCCAGCTCCACATCGCCGCAGAGGATCGGTTGCCCTGCCTTGACGACATTTCGCAATGGACGGTTGGCCGCGAGGTAAAACGGCACCGGAACATCATCCGCCAAAGCTGAAGCCGGGACCATGCGTGCCGAAACATCGACAATCGAATGATGATGTCCACTGGCAGTCAATAGGGTGCCTGCCGGAATATCCGCATCCGCATAAGCGACAAGATCGATGACAGGCTGCGGCTCGACGGCACCACTCGATACACCACGCAGTCCCACTTCGAGAATGCTGGTCGCGGCCTCGACGCCCAGAAGATGACGCGGATTGTAAATCATCGCGACATCGCCGTTGCGGCTGACCACATGGCCTTTTTCCGCCAGCATGTCCCATGTCTTTTTTCCATCGCAGCGCACGATCACAAAGACGCCACCGGCAAAGCTGACTTCGCCGGGCAGTCGCAAACAATGGAAAACGTCGAGCACCTTGGGACGGGAAAGCAAGCCTGCATTCGCCTGCAAGGAAAAGAAATCGGCGACCTCCGTAATGCGTGCGATGGGTGCATGAAGGTCCGCCCGGTCAACGTCAAAGCCGGTGGCATTGGCAACCAGTGTCATCTCGCACAGATCAGGCACCGCACGTTGCGCAAATGCGCAAGCAATCTGCGAGCGCTGTTTTGCGATAGTCTGTAAATCGTGGTTCGACGCATCCAGCCAGTCCGCGAAGGCTGGAAGCGAAACATGTTTGCCATTGGATGACAGAGTGCTGGTCGCTGGATCGAAAATGAAATCATACTCGCTCGCTTTTCCTGCCGCGATAATTTCAAGTCCGAGAACTTCGGCCCATGTGATGAGTGTCATCAGCAAGCTTGGCTGGTCGCCATCGACCGGCGTGACAATCACATTGTTAGCGCGCGCGCGCAACGCCAGTCCCGGCCCGATGACGCTATCGACTTCCTTGGAAACAAGCGCAACATGCTTGCCCGCGTCAATGGCGAGCCGACTGTGCCGTGCGCCGGCTTCCGGATGGCCTGTGGCTTCGACAACGACCGAAAATGGCAGATCGAGAACGGTTGCGATATCGTCTGCCGCAATGAACAGCCCGTTGTTCCAAGCGGTTTTTGCCTCCGCCGGGGTTTTGCAAATGGCGATCTTCTGCGGATCGATATCAAGGCTGCGCATCACTGTGGCGGCTGTATCGGCCGAAAGATCGACTGCGATACGTGTGCTGACCAGAGGTGTTCTCAGGCTTTGTGCGATAAAGCTATGGCCAAAGCCGCCTGTACCGACGATGCAGCATTCAACAGGCTTAGCATCTTTCCCGAAATAGCTATGATAGTTCATTCCACTCTCTCCTCATCCAACTGAAATGGCAGCCCGGCTTATGCAGCCGAGCTTGCCCCCTTATGGGTTCTGGCATAGCGCAGGACTTTCAGTGTCTGCGGTATGATGAGGAGCGCGAGCGCGATGCTCATGATCGAACCGACCAGATAGTTTGAAAAGAAAATGCCCAGAGAACCATCGGAAGCAATCATCGACTGGTGGAACGAGCTTTCAGCCTTGCTGCCCAGAACCATGGCGAGAACCAAGGGGGCCAGCGGGAAATCCAGCTTGTTGAAGATGAAGCCGACCAGACCGAAGATGAGCACAAGCCACAGATCGAAAGTCGAGTTTGCGACCGTATAGGCACCGACAAAGCAGATGGTGACGATCATCGGGCCGATGATGGCAAAGGGAATGTGCAGCAGGGCTGCGAAGAAAGGCACCGTTAGCAGGACCAGAATGACGCCAACGAAATTGGCGATATACATGCTGGCAATCAGGCCCCAGACAAAATCCGGCTGATTGGTGAAGAGCATGGGTCCCGGTGTCAGGCCCCAGATCATCAACCCGCCCATCATCACCGCTGCGGTGGCGGAGCTGGGGACGCCAAGCGCCAGCATGGGCAGCATGGCGCAAGTGCCTGCGGAGTGATCGGCGGTTTCGGGTGCGATAATGCCTTCCGGGCGTCCTGTTCCGAATTTTTCACCGGGTTTCGACCATTGACGGGCAAGACCATAGCTCATGAAGGAGGCAGCCGTAGGTCCTCCGGGAGTGATGCCCATCCAGATGCCAACCGCTGACGAGCGGATGATGGTGGTGATATAGCGCGGGATTTCCAGCATGGTTTTAAAGACATCACGCGGATCAATGCGCGAAGCGACCCCACGGAATTTCATTCCGTCCTGTACCGTTGCCAGCAATTCACCAATACCGAACAGGCCGATGACCACGACGAGGAAGCTGATACCGCTCAGGAGCAATTCAAAACCGAATGTCAGCCGCAACGATCCGGTGACGGTATCCATGCCCACGGTCGAAAGAAGCAGGCCGAAGCTCAAGGAGATGGCGGTCTTGATCGGTGCGGCGCTGCCCATGCCAATGAAGGCGCAGAAGGCGAGAAAATAAACGGCAAAATATTCAGCGGCACCAAAACGAAGCGCGAAACGTGCGGCCCAGCTGGACAAAAGCGTGATAACGACGATGCCAACAAAGGCGCCAATGCCTGCGGAGACGAAAGCAAGTGTCAGAGCACGTGTCGATTGTCCCGATCGGGCCATGGGGTAACCGTCAAAGGTCGTAGCCACCGAGCTTGGCTCGCCGGGAATATTGAAGAGGATCGATGTTGTGGAGCCGCCAAACAGCGCGCCCCAATACATGGACGCCAGCAGGATGATCGCTGAAACCGGGTCCATCGTGAAAGTGAGCGGAATGAGCAGCGACACGCCATTGGGCGCGCCAAGACCGGGGAGAACGCCGACAATCAATCCCAGCAGCACGCCCACGACCATCAGCATGATGTGCATCGGCGTCAGGGCCGTACCGAACCCACCCATAAGCAGTTCAAAATTTTCCATGATCAAGCTCCCGATGCTTAGTAAATGCCAAGCATTTCTTCAATCGGGCCTTTATGCAGAGGCACCTGGAACGCTTTTTCAAAAACGAAATAAAGCGCGATGGAGAAGACAACGCCAATCAGGATGGCGGTCCATGGCTTGTAGCCACCGTTTCGCCAGGCGACGTAGAAGAGGTAAAGGGCGGCGCCGATATAGATGCCGAGAAAGACCGTTAAGATAACGAATACAGTCATGGGCAAAAGGAAGGAAACGACCCTGCGCGTTTGTTCCGGTTCAAGGAACGTCTCGCGCATCTCTTCGCTGCCCATTCTCATGCGCACAATGGTCTGCACTACGCTGGCGAGCGAGGCGATGATCATGATTATGCCGACATAAAAGGGAAAATAGCCCGGCTTTGGACCAGATTCACTCCAGTTGACGCCAAGTTCAAGGGCGCCCGTAGCACCCAGCGCGCCGACCGCGGCCAGGGTCAGAGCGGTGGCAATCTCCATATGGAGTCGCTTGATACGCATGATCGATTTCCTTCAACGGGTAGAACCCGGCAATCAATCCGGGTCCTTGACACATTGATGCAAGAGGTTACTGAGCGGTCCAGCCTTCAGCCTTGAAGACGTTGACGGTGCTTTGTTCGTTGGAGGTGATGAAATCCTGCAAGGCCTGGCCTGCGAGAAAATCTCCCGTCTGTGAACTCTTGCGGATATATTCAGCCCATTCAGGCGTTTCGCTGACCTTTTTGAGAACGTCGGCATAATAGGTGACGGCATCATCGGGGGTGCCAGCCGCGGTCCAGACCGTACGGGGCATCTTGTAGGACGGAATGTTGATGCCGGAGGAAACGCAGGTCGGAATATCGCCCCAGCCCTTGCCGTCATGAACCGGATCGCTTTTCGCCATCGGCTTGTCTGAGAACACGCATAAGGGCTTCACCGCGCCTGCCTGCCACTGGCCGATATTCTCGTTGGGATTGTTGACGTTTGCAGCCACATGGCCGCCTGCAAGCTGAACACCCGCTTCGCCGCCGCCATTAAATGGCAGGTATTTGAATTTGGTGTCTGTTGTCTGCTCGATCAGCGCGACCAGCGTTTCATCAGTATCCTTGGACTGGCTGCCAGCAAAGGCGATGGTGTTGGGGGCTGCCTTTGCCGCATCCACCAGATCGGTCGGTTTTGTGTAAGGGGAATCGCCCTTGACCCAGAGCAGGAATTCGTCGAAAGCGAGCGCTGCCACGGGCTTGAGATCGTTCATGGAATAGGCAAGTTTTGCAACATGTGGCAGGAGATAGGCGTTGTTGGTGCCGAAATAGAGCTTGTTGGCATCGCCCTTGTTCTTGCGCGCATAGAGAAAGGCTTCTGCGCCACTGCCGCCGCCCTTGTTGAGCACGACCATCGACTGATTCATCAGCGTGTGCTTGGTGATGATGGCCTGAATCGTACGGGCGAAATTATCGGTGCCGCCACCGGGGCCGGATGCAACCACGAACTCCACCGGGCGGTTTGGTTCAAAAGCCCATGCCTGTCCGGACATGGACGTGGACACGGACAATGTGGCGGCAACAATTATTCCTATCGATAGACCCTTCATCTTTTTCCTCCGTTAGATGAAACAGGCACAAGCCTCCCTGCGCCAGATTGTTTTGACGTGCTTTCAGGCAGTCGTGAGTCGTACTCCCGCTGCGCGATGAAAATTGAACCAGCAAGCCACGCTCCACCAATGGGCGGCTTGTGGTTTTGTCCTGTGTTGAAGAGGGGAGGAGGCAGGCTGGATGTCCCAACCCTTACGGATGCGGTGGCAATCGCTCGCATGATTGCCCGCGGCCAATACGAGATCGCCCCAAATCTGGCATTCGCCTCTATCCATGATTTCCTCCATCCCTGAAATTCATAGGATATATGTGTCGTGACATCAAGTCTTCAAAATTCTGTATACAAAATAATGCGGACGGAAAGATATTCGAGCAAAAGACGCGCTCATGCAGCTGTCCAGATCCATTGACTGGAAGGTGATGGAAGATGAGGGGAGAGGGGGGGGGGTAATGCCAGCATATGTCGGGCATTTGAAGTATTCAAAATGGATGGTTGGCAAAGCCTTGAAGTGATTGCAAAGTGGCGGCAATCGCAGATTGCCGCCACCGTATCGGCTTGTTTATACAGCCGTCTCAGTGTTCGGCTGCGGCAGCCGATAATATTTGCGCGCCGTCCCGGCAAAGAGTTTTGCCTGCTCGCTGGTCGGATAATTTGCTGCCACCTGTTTGAAACCCGAATAGATGTCATCAAATGAGCCGCAAAGGCTATCGACGGGGAAATTACTGGCGAACATCGCGCGATCAGGTGTGAACATGGCGATGGTTTCAGCGATGATATAGCCGTTGTCTTGCACCGTCCATGGACGGCCTTTCAAGCCGATCCCCGATATTTTGACGGCGACATTGGGCATATCCGCAAGACGGCCCATGGCCTTGTGCCAGCCCTTGATACCTTCCTCCGAGCGGTCCGAAGGCAGGCCGGTATGGTTGAGGATGATGGTAGTTGCAGGAAAATCCCGTGCCAGAAGGATCGCTTCATCAAGATGCCACCAATTGGTCTGAAGGTCGAAATTCAGCCCATGTCGTTCGAGAAGAGCATAGCCTTGCCGCCAGGTCTCATCGCTCATCAGCGTCTTGTAACCAGCAGCCTTGTCGGCGCTTTGCGCGCCGCCGGGCTTGTGGCGTATGCTGCGCACGAGATCGAACGATGCCTGTCCGCTCAGCACCTCTGCGACATCGCCCCGGTCGAGCCATGCTTGCGCAACGATTGCGTTGGGCAGGCCGAACTCTTGCGCCACCTTCGTTGCATAGCGTGTCTCCCCAATGGGATCCGATGGGTCCCATTCGGTTTCAATATAGATGCTTTGAACGACATTGTGGCCTGCCGCGTCTTGAAGATAGGCATCTGGCAGATAGCGCTTTTTAATGGCGCTGTAATCGCCGTAGCGGAATGGGATGCTGGCGTCCGGCTTCAGCCATGGATGGTCATTGGCAAACGGATCCCAGAAATGCTGATGCGCATCGACGATGGCGCCGTCCCAGAGCGGAAACTTTTTCAATTAAACACCTTTCCGTTGCACATCGCCTTCATTGAAGTCGATCATGATTGTTGCAAGCACATAGACGATTGCGCAGCCAGCAAAAAAGCCGAGCACTGCTCCATAAGAGCCGCCCGTCCATTGCAGGATGAAACCGGCGAGGATGGGAACGATAATACCGCTGACGCTCCCGGCAAAGTTCATCGTGCCGCCAACGATGCCGACTCGGCTTTTGGGTGCGAGAATGGCTGGCAGGCTCCAGTAGAGGCTGCCGAAATACAGCAGGAACAGCGTGACTGACAACAGCATGACCGCGATGATCGGATTGCTGACATGAGGAGGGGCGATGAAAGTGACAGCAACGCCGAGGCCGGTAATGCCCAGAAGTACTTTATAGACGATTGAGCGCCTGAAACCTGCCGCCAGAAATTTGTCGGCAATGAAACCGCTGGCAATCGAGCCGAACATGCCGGCAAGGAAGATGACAAAGGTTGCGCCGCCCATTTCCTTGAGGTTGAAGCCGCGTGCCTGCGCAAGATAGCTCGGTCCCCATGTGAGAAGGCCGAAATTGATCGTCGCCCAGCCGATGCGGCCAGTGACAAGGCTGATG
>JAATGD010000413.1 GCA_015654965.1 Hyphomicrobiales bacterium | reverse complement strand
CGCGTGGCGCGCTCCAATATCCTGCTGCTCAATGCGCTCGGCGCGCGGGTGCGGGTGGTTTCGCCCTCCACACTGTTGCCGTCCGGCATCGCCGATATGAGTGTCGAGGTCTATAACAGCATGGAAGAAGGGTTGAAGGACGCCGATGTGGTGATGATGCTGCGGTTGCAGCGCGAGCGCATGGCTGGCTCCTTCGTGCCTTCGGTGCGTGAATATTTCCACTTCCACGGGCTTGATAATGAAAAGCTGAAATTCGCCAAGCCCGATGCGCTCGTCATGCATCCCGGACCGATGAACCGTGGTGTGGAAATAGCCTCAGATGTCGCCGACGGGCCGCAAAGCATGATCCAGCAACAGGTGGAGATGGGGGTTGCCGTGCGCATGGCGGTGATGGAAGCCCTGCTTGATCCGCGCCGCAATCCCGGCAATGGAGAGCAGTCATGAGCGCGATCCTGTTTGAAAACGCCCGCATCATCGACCCGTCCCGTGGTCTGGATGAACAGGGCAGCGTATTGATCAAGGACGGGAAAATCCTTGCGGCTGGCCGTGATGCCCGCAATCAGGGTGCGCCGGAAGGTGCCGAAACCATCGATCTTGGCGGCAAGACGGTGCTGCCGGGGCTGGTGGATGCCCGCGTCTTCGTAGGCGAACCGGGCGCGGAACACCGCGAAACCATTGCCTCCGCCAGCCGTGCGGCGGCGGCAGGCGGCGTCACCTCCTTCATCATGATGCCCGACACCGATCCGGTGATCGACGATGTAGCGCTGGTGGAATTCGTCAAGCGCAGCGCGCGCGACACGGCCATCGTCAATGTTTATCCGGCGGCTGCCATCACCAAGGGCCTCAAAGGCGAGGAAATGACCGAATTCGGTCTTTTGCGTGAAGCCGGAGCCGTTGCTTTCACCGATGGCCGGCACTCGATTTCCAATGCGCAAATGATGCGCCGGGCGCTTACCTATGCCCGCGATTTCAACGCGGTCCTTGCCTGCGAAACGCGTGATGCGCATCTGGGCGCTGGCGGCGTCATGAATGAGGGCCTGTTTGCAAGCTGGCTCGGGCTTTCGGGCAGCCCGCGTGAGGCGGAAGTCATTCCGCTGGAGCGCGACCTGCGCCTCGCCGCCCTCACCAAAAGCCGCTATCATGCCGCCCAGCTTTCCTGCGCCATGTCGGCGGACGTCATGCGCCGCGCCAAGGATCTGGGTCTTGGGGTCACCTCCGGGGTTTCGATCAATCATCTTTCGCTCAACGAAAACGATATCGGCGAATTCCGCACCTTCTTCCGTCTCTCGCCACCTTTACGCGGCGAAGAAGACCGGCTGGCCATGGTCGAGGCGATGAAGAACGGCACCATCGATATTGTCGTCTCAGCGCATGATCCGCAGGATGTCGACACCAAGCGTCTGCCGTTTTCGGACGCGGAAGCTGGTGCCATCGGGCTTGAGACGCTGCTTGCCGCAGCCCTGCGGCTCTACCATAATGACAGCATTCCGCTTCTGCGGCTTGCAGAAGTACTCTCGATCGCGCCTGCAAAGATTTTCGGTCTCGATGCGGGCACGCTCAAACCCGGCGCAAACGCGGATATCGCCATTGTCGATCTGGACGAGCCGTGGGTGGTGCGGGAAGAAACCCTGCATTCGCGCTCAAAAAACAGCTGCTTTGAAAGCGCACGGTTTCAGGGACGCGTGGTTCGCACTATAGTCGCGGGTAAAACCGTCTATGAAGCGCAATAAGAACCGCGTCAAACCAAGGAACCGAAGGGGGAATCATGGTCGCATCGGCGTTGTTTAATATGGTGCCGATCGGCATGCTGGTTTTCGGCTATTTGCTCGGCTCCATCCCCTTCGGCCTTATCCTGACGCGATTTGCGGGTCTTGGCGATGTGCGCGCAATCGGTTCCGGCAATATCGGTGCCACCAATGTGCTGCGCACCGGCAATAAGAAACTCGCTGCGGCAACGCTTGTTCTCGACATGCTCAAGGGTACCGTTGCCGTCCTCATCGCTTCCCGCTATGGCGAGGCTGCGGCCATTGCGGCGGGCCTTGGCGCTTTTCTGGGGCACCTGTTTCCTGTCTGGATCAGTTTCAAGGGTGGCAAGGGCGTTGCAACCTATCTCGGCATCCTGATCGGTCTTGTCTGGCCGGGAGCGCTGATTTTCGCCGCTGTCTGGATTGTGACAGCCATGGTGACCCGCTATTCATCGCTGGCAGCGCTTGTGGCCAGCGTCATTGTGCCGATTGCTCTTTATCTGCGCGGCGATCAGGCCGTGGCAGCCCTGTTTACGATCCTGACTGTTTTGATCTTTATCAAGCATCACGCCAATATCAGACGCCTTTTAAGTGGCTCCGAAAGCCGGATCGGGTCGAAGGGATGAAGGAAGGAGCGAATTCAAAGTCTGGAATTCGCCTCTCCGAAAGCCAGAGGCTCAACTGGCTGCGCCTCATCCGTACCGACCATATCGGGGCTGTGACCTTTCGCGATCTCATCCTTTTTTGCGGCTCTGCCGCCAATGCCATCGAGCGCTTGCCCGATCTCAATATTCGCGGCGGCGGCACCCGCCCCATCCGCATTCTGCCGCTGGAAGATGCTGAACGGGAGATGGAAGCCATTGAACGCATGGGCGCACGGCTCATCGGCATGGGCGAACCGGATTATCCTCAGCAACTCAAAAACTGCGAAGCGCCGCCGCCATTGGTGATCGTCAAGGGCAGCACCGATGTTTTCCGCAAACCGCCGGTCGCTATTGTCGGCTCCCGCAACGCGTCCGTGGTTGGTGCGCGTTTTACCGAGCAACTGGCGCGCGATCTGGGCGACGCCGGCTTTGCCGTTATTTCCGGCCTTGCACGCGGTATTGACGCGAGCGCCCACAAAGCGAGCCTCGAAAGCGGAACAGTCGCCGTGCTGGCGGGTGGCCTTGACCGACCCTATCCGCCGGAAAACCTGCCGCTTTATAGAGCCATTCCTGAACATGGCGGGGCCTTGATCAGTGAGATGCCGATGGGTGCCGAGCCGCGCTCGCGTG
>JAATGD010000417.1 GCA_015654965.1 Hyphomicrobiales bacterium | reverse complement strand
TTCGTCCCCCATACGCTGTCATCCGATGGCGACCCCATCGACGTGCTCGTCTGCAACACCCGTCAGCTCATTCCGGGCTGCGTGATCAATGTGCGCCCGATTGGCGTTCTGGTCATGGAAGACAATTCCGGCAAGGACGAGAAAATCATTGCCGTGCCTTCGCCGCATCTGACGCAGCGCTACGAAAAAGTGCATGACTATTCGGACCTGCCGGAAATCACCCTCAAGCAGATCGCGCATTTCTTCGAGCACTACAAGGATCTCGAACCCGGCAAGTGGGTGAAGATCGGTGACTGGGGCGATGAAGATTACGCTCGCAAGTTCATCGTTGAAGCGATCGAACGCGCCAAGAACAAGTAATCATTCAATATCATGTCAAACAAAAGCGCCCGGTCATTGCCGGGCGCTTTTGTTTCGTGCCGTAATCTGGCTTCCTTTTACAGGAACAGCGGCAGCAGCGTCGTCCACAGGAACTGGCGGATGAAGAAAATGATCAGCAACAATATGATCGGTGAAATATCAATGCCGCCAAGATCGGGCAGCAGATTGCGGATCGGACGCAGGACAGGCTCCGTTACCTTGTAAAGAAACTCGCCGATAGAGGCCACGAAACGATTGCTGGAATTGACGACATTGAACGCATAAAGCCACGAAAATATAGCACTGGCAATGAGAATCCAGGTGTAGATATCAAGCGCCAGATCAATGGTGCGGAACAGTGCGATCATGAGGGTCTGTCTCCTGGAGCGGTTCCGATTAAAATGAAATCATGCACCGCTCTAACTTTTTATTGTAACGTATTATCCAACGTATCGAAGCAGGATCAGAAGTCAGTCCAGTGGAATGATTTCCATGCGAAGACGCTTCGCAGTTTTGCTGGAAATGCTCTCGCCGATTGGCCGAGATGTAAAGCTTCGTTCGGGTAAGAACAAGAGGCAGGAAGCCAGTTCTTTGCCTCAGATCGTCTCGGATGCGGGATGGGCGGCCTTTTTCATGATCAGTTCGCCAATATGTTCCAGTGCATGATCACGCACACGCATCTGGCGCAGGTGTTTCAATGTATTGGTGACATAATCGCAATTCGCTCCCGACTCTCCAAATGCTGATGCAACGATGGACGCTGCTTCCTCCGCCTTGAGCGAGCCCGCATATTGTCGATGGCGGCGGTCGGCGACATAGGTGACAGCTTCGACGTTACGCCCATCGACAAGACGCAGGTGCAACTGCTTTTCATGATAGACCCTGTTCGACATTTCACGCTCGCGCAAATAGAGCATGACCTCCGTCTTCATGTCGCCGGGCACGCGAAAGGCCATTCCAAGACAAGACCCGCCCATATCAAGGCCCAGCACCAGACCGGGATGGTCGGGTGTGCCGCGATGGACATGGCTATAGATGCAAAGGCTGCGACGATAGCCGTACAGGCGGGCGCGTATTGTTTCCACATGCGCAAAACCCGGATGCCACATCAGCGAGCCGTAGCCAAAGACCCAGAAATCATTTTTTCGACTGTTCTCGGGATAGGATGTCATGATGCTTTTAATATTGGACGCTTCTTTTTCAATTTCCATTGGCAATTGTCCGCTATCCCTTATTTTTTAGAGACGCAGCCTTCACAGGACTCAATCCTGCCATAATATGGCCACCTCTGAGGGAGAGCAAAATAGAATATGTTATTGATGCAACTTTGCCGCTATATGCATGCGACTCTCTGACCGATATAGGGTTTTTTGATGATGCAATCCGGGACGTTTACTGAAACGAGCCGTCGGAAATCCGGGCGGCGGCGGATTGCACTCCTTGCTGTGTTGTTTGTTATTGCCTGTGCCTACACAATCGGCTGGTTTTATGTGGCTGGGCGGATTGAGGCGCGCGCCAAGGCGGACATGGCCAAGCTCGCAGAGCAAGGAATCGGTGTTCGGTGCGAGGATTTGCATACAGGCGGTTTCCCGTTGCGCGTCAATGTCATTTGCGACAGCATTTCCTGGCAGAAACCAAGCGCTGGCATGGCCTTTCGCGCGGGCCGTTTTACCTCCGGCTCGCCAGTCTATGCGCCGATGTCACTCAGCAATCAGTTGATTGGTCCCGCCTTTGTTGAATTTCCGGGACTGGTGCCGCTTGAGGTCAAATGGAGCGAGTTCACCTCAAATACTCGCCTTGCGCGACCTTTCCCGACCGAAATTGTTCTCTCAGCTCGCGATGTGGTGGTCGGACGACGTGTCGAACCGACTGTCAGTGAAGCGCTCAGCGAACTGGAGCACATGAATTTCACCATGAGCGCGCTTGATGACGCGCTCAAGCTGAACGGGCGCTTTGCCGGATTGAAGCTTGCCCCATCGGTGATTGGCAATGCAAAAAGTCCTGAAATCGACGGGGTTGCCGATATTGAAATTGCTAACGCCGCAACCCTTCTGGCACCCGGAGGCTCCGACTTCCGCGAGCGGATTCGTGGCCATAGCGGTTTGATCAATCAGGCGTTTCTATCCATGCCCAATGGGGCCATGGTTTCGCTGGCGGGTCCCTTCTCCATCGGAGACGACGGATTGATCGATGCCGATGTAAAACTCACGCTCATCAACGCATCCTCGCTGGCTCAGGCTGGCCAGACACTGTTCCCCACACAGGCCGGCAACATCGCAACAGTGCTTTTTGCTATAGGGGCCATGCCGAAAGACGAAAACGGCAATCCCACCATGGAGATTGCCGTTCGCAATGGCAAGGCGAGTGCAGGCTTTATCCCATTGGGACGGCTGCCTGCGCTGTAAGGTTAATCGGGTTTATTGCTGCGTGTAGCGACCTGACGACCGAAATCGGGCGCATCGACTTCCTGTCCAGCATCGATAATACCGCGACGCACCGCGCGTGTACGCGTGAAAAGATCGAACAGCGCCTCTCCATCGCCCCAGCGGATGGAGCGTTGCAGGGACGCAAGGTCTTCTGAAAACCGCCCCAGCATTTCAAGGATGGCATCCTTGTTGTGCAGGCAGATATCGCGCCACATGGTCGGGTCGGACGCTGCAAGGCGGGTGAAATCGCGAAAGCCGGAAGCCGAATATTTGATGACTTCCGATTTCGTTACCTGTTCCAGATCGCTCGCGGTGCCGACGATATTGTAAGCAATGATATGCGGCAGATGCGAGACGATAGCCAGCACCAGATCGTGGTGCTGCGGGTCCATATGGTCAAGGCGCGCGCCACAGGCGGTCCAGAAGCGCGAGAGTTTTTCAAGCGCTGCCGCATCCGTTTCAGGCAGCGGCGTGAGAATGCACCAGCGATTGGTGAACAGTTCCGCAAAGCCTGAATCCGGGCCTGAATATTCCGTTCCGGCGAGGGGATGGCCGGGAATGAAATGAACGCTGTCGGGCAATTCCGGCTGCATTTGCGCGATGACGGATGCCTTGGTCGAGCCAACATCGGTCACAATGGCACCGGGTTTGAGGCTCTTTGCAATTTGCCTTGCAACCGTGCCGGATGAGCCGACCGGAACCGAGATGATGACGAGATCGGCATCTTTGACGGACTCGGTGCTGTCGGTGGTGTAGCTGTCACCAAGGTTGAGTGCCTCGGCACGCTTCAGGGTTTCCGCGCTGCGGGTGGCGATGGCGATATGATCGGTGAGGCCTTCGCGGCGAATGGCGCGTGCCAAGGATGAGCCGATAAGGCCGATGCCGATCAGGGCGATTTTATCAAAATGGATCGTGGACATTGTGTTACTTTAAAAATTCTGTGAGTGCGGCGACCACGCCGCGATTGGCTTCTTCCGGCCCGACAGTCATGCGCAGCGCGTTGGGGAAACCGTACCCACCAACACGGCGCAGGATATAACCACGCTTGCACAACCATTCGTCGGCCTTGTCTGCCGTGTGCGTTGTGTCATCGGGAAAATGCACGAGAAGGAAATTGGTGACGGAAGGCGTCACACGCAGCCCGAGCTTTGTGAATTCCTCTGTCAGCCAGTTGAGCCATTTTTCATTGTAGGCGACCGATTTTTCGACATGATTGCGGTCACGGATCGCAGCCGCACCGGCTGCGATTGCGGCGGAATTCATGTTGAAGGGACCGCGAATGCGGTTGACGGCATCGATCACATGCAGGGGTGCATACATCCAGCCGATACGCAGGCCCGGAAGCCCGTGAATTTTCGAGAAGGTGCGCGTCATCACGACATTCTCATTCGAGGAGACGAGTTCGATACCCGCCTCATAATCGTTGCGGCGTACATATTCGGCATAGGCGGCATCGAGCACCAGAAGAACATGCTTTGGCAGGCCCGCATGCAGACGACGCACCTCCTCGAAAGGCAGGTAAGTGCCGGTCGGATTGGCCGGATTGGCGATGAAGACGATTTTTGTATGCGCTGAAATAGCGGCAAGGATGGCGTCGACATCGATGCGTTCGTTCTTTTCCTTGACTGTTACGGGCGTGGCACCCGCGCCCAGCGTCTGGATTTTATAGACCGCAAAGCCGTGTTCGGTGATGATGGATTCATCGCCGGGCGCGAGATAGGTCTGGCACAAAAGGCCAAGCAGTTCATCCGAGCCGTTGCCGCAGATGATATTGGCGCTGTTCAGCCCCTGGCTTTGCGCAATGGCTTCACGCAGCGCTTCGGCCTGCCCGTCCGGATAGATAGAGAGATGGTCTGCCCAATATCGATAGGCCTCGATCGCATGGGGGCTGGGACCGATCGGGGTTTCGTTGGAGGAGAGCTTATAGACCTTTGCAACACCTTCCACATGTTCCTTGCCGGGGACATAGGCTGCAATCTCAAGCAGGCCTGCCTTGGGCTGAGGACGGGAGAGGTTTGGCTGTTCGGTCATGATTTTGGCTCCGCCAAAAGAATGTTGTTGCGTAACGGGGTTCAAGCCCCATTGCGACATAAACCGCCATCACTTTGAAGTCGAGAAAAACCTTGTTTTTCGGGGTGGGATGCCTTGGTGCGTTTTACGGGTTTTCAGGCCGTGATGACGGAAATATCTGTTGGGTATCTGGCTTTTGTCTGGTTTTGCGCACACTACCCGCCGGGGTGCCTTGCGGGGCGAGAACCGGCACGAAAACGCGCCGCGAGGCACGACGCGCAACCGGCAATCCCTGATAAAGACGCTTTTGCGCTTCAATCACCAGAACGCCGGAAAAAAGTGGCCACAGGCGGCGGCCCACGCCTTCAAGTGCAAGGCAAGGGCGCATCATCCAGCGGCGGGTGGCGGGTGGGAAATGCAGGGCATCACTTACCGTATTCACGGTAAAATTGGCTTCCCGTAGAAGAGTGGTCAGCTGGCCGCGGCTATAGGGTCGCCCGCTTCCAAAAGGCGTATGTTCGAGACGCGCCCAGACGCCGCGCCGGTTGGGAACGACGATGACCAGTCGTCCATTGGGAGCAAGAACCCGCCAGACTTCTTTCAGCGTTTCAGGCGCATTTTCGGCATATTCAAGCGCATGCACCATCAAAATGCGGTCGATGGAGGAATCGGGCAATGGCAATTCTTCATCAAAAACCAGCGCCGTTGCCGATTTTTCGGGCGCAGGCCATGCGACTGCCCCTTGCCCCGCTGGCATGAAGGCAAAAGTCCGCTCTGTATCGGCGCTGAAACGGTCGAGATAGGGCAGGCTATAGCCCATACCGACAAGACGCTCGCCTGCGACCCGCTCCCAAAGGGCTGAGATCGCCATGCGGATGGCGCGTTCGGTCACATGGCCGAGAGTGGTGTCGTAAAAGGCGCGCAATTCGATAATGTCAGGATGCATGACGCCACGCTATATCAAATCCTGTCGCCCGCAAATGGCATAATAGCTTGGACACAAGCATATGGCGGGTGCAATTTCCATAAAGCGTGATATAGAGCATTTCCGCCAAAAGTGCGAAGCGGTTTTGGCAAAGGATAATGCGGAAAAACAAATATTTAGAGCGATACCCACGTTTCAATTAAAATTGAAACCGCTCTATAGCGTGGCTTTCCAGCCTGTCGCGAACCATCAGGAGAAGCAGCCTATGCCAGAAGTCGGCGGTAAGACGATCGAAGTTCTGTTCAGCCCGCAAGAGATTGCCGCGCGCAATCTCGAGCTGGCAAAGGCGATCGCCGAACGCGGATTCCACGATCTTTTGACGATCTCCATTCTCAAGGGCTCGTTTATTTTTGCAGCCGATCTCATTCGCGCCATGCATGATGTGGGCGTGGAACCCGATGTCGAATTCATCACCGTATCGAGCTATGGCAAGGGAACGGAGAGTGGTGAAACACGCCTGCTGCGTGATATCGACAGCGATGTGCGGGATCGCGATGTGCTTTTGATCGACGATATTCTGGAATCAGGCAAGACGCTCAAATTCGTGCGCGAACTGATGCTGGAACGCGGCGCGCGTTCTGTGAGCATTGCTGTGTTGCTGGATAAGAGCGTACGCCGCAAGGTTGATCTGGAAGCCGATTTTGTGGCTTTTGAGTGCCCGGATTATTTCGTCGTCGGCTACGGCATGGATGTGGCGCATTCGTTCCGGCAATTGCCCTATGTTGGTCATGTGAAAGATTAAACTAGTTCAGTCGAACTGCAAAAGACGCTGCAAATATTCCTTTTCCATTTGCGGCGTCAGGGCATTGCCGAGCTTGCGGCGGATTTCATCGAGAATTTCGCGCGCCCGCTGAATATCGATTTCACCGGGAATGCGGGTATCGTCGTCACTGCTGCCATAGCCGGGTTCGCGTCCGAGCGGATCGCGTCCGCGATTGCCCCCGGATTGTCCTTGCCCTTGTTGACCCTGCTGCCCCATGGCCTGCTGCATTTTCTGCATCATGTCGCGTCCGGCGCGGCGCAACGCATTGAGCGCTTCACCCTGATTGTCTCCGGCCTCAGTGCCCTCGCTACGTCCAAGCGCGTCTGCGGCATTACCCATGGATTTGCCGGCATCGCCAAAATCCTTGCCGGGTTCGATTCCTGAGCCTTTCAGCTCATCCATCAGCTTTTGCAGCTCCGACTGAAGCTGGCTCTGCTCCTGCTGCAGTTTGCGCATGGCTTGCGCCATGTCTTCTTCACTGCGACCACTTTGCTGCGCGTTGCCGCTCTGGCTACCATCCGCATCAGGAAAGAAGCCGTCTTCGCCTTCGCCCTGATCATTATCAAACTGGCGTTTCATCTCCTGATCAAGCTTGAACGTCTCGTTCATGGTCTGCTGCTGCCGCCGCATCAGCTCACCGAGCTTGTTCATCTGTTGTTGCATCTGCCCCTGTTGGCCCTGTTGCCGCCCCTGACCTTGCTGGCCGGGCTGCGCCTGTCCCATTTGCAGATTGTTCATGAGGTTTTGCAATTGCGACAGCAGCTGTTCGGCCTGATCGCGTGAGCCTTGACGTGCCAGATTTTCAATCTGGTCCATCATGCGTTGCAGATCCTTGTCGGTCAGCATGCGCGCATTGGGATCGGGGGCCTGATTGCGGGCATTGGGATTTTGTTGCTGGCGCTGGGCAAATTCGCGCAGGAAATCCTGCATGGCCTTGCGCAATTCGGCTGTCAGCTTTTCGATTTCTTCCTGCGAGGCGCCATTCTGAAGCGCATTGCGCAAGGCTTCCTGCGCTTGACGCAAGCGCTTTTCGGCGGCTGAAAGATTGCCGTCCTCAATCCCCAAGGCTACCTGCCACATATAGTCGGCAGTATCACGCAAAGCCTCGTCACTGCCCGCCAGACGCAACCGCGTGCGAATGGTGACAAGGCCGAGATAATGGGCGGCATTCTTAATGGTTTCGTCCGGGCGCAGCATCAGCGCGGAAAGCATATCCAGAACATGATCGCGCTGCGTTGCATCAAGCGCCAGAGTACGCCGTTGCTCAGTGATCGCCTTGGCGAGAGGATTGGCGAAGGGGCGTTCAGGCAGGGTAAACGTCTTGGTTTCGCTGCGCCCGGTTTGACCGGCTGCGTCGGTGACAACGAGCGTCAGCGCCACTTTCTTGCCCGCCCATGGATGTTCGTTCAGGCCCTTGGTCGTGGTCGCGTCCTTCGCACCGCGACGCGGCAGCGCAAGCGGCAATTCAGGCGCATCGTAAAGGGGCTGCGTTTCTTCGTCGTCATCAAGTTGCAGCGGCACGATTTCGGCGAAAGCCTTGGCAGGCCGATAATCGTCATCGATGGCATAGCTTAATTGCAGGGTGCCATTGAGCGCCTGCCCCGGCTCCTTGGTGAAGCGGATGGTGGGCTGCGTGTCTGGTGTGACCGCAAATTTCCACGCGGCATTTGCGCCTGAAAGCGTGAGCGTTGCGTCTTGTTGCAATTCATAACGGAAACTCTGGCTGCCCTCGACCACATCCTGTTCAGGTGATTGCATTGCCGCTTGTGTGCCTGCTTCCTGCTGCTCTTTGACGGAAAGGGCTTTTATGTCGTGGCGTTCGCCTTGTGTATCCGTCACCGACAGGCGTTCAGAATCGCCGCCAATCACCCGGACACTCACTATACTGCCCTGCGGTACGGTGATTGCGTTTGATGCTTGCTCCTCGCCGCTTGCCGAAAGAAAAACCGGCGGTCGCCCTGTATAGGATGGCGGGGTCACCCATGCATCGACACGGGCAAGGGGACCGCCCTGACCTTCGCGGATATCAAAGGCGTCAGTGATGCGCCCGCTCTGTGGATTGAAACTATAGGCAAAGGCGGTGACGAAAAGCAGCGCAACAGCGGCGCGCAGACCGTAGGGGTCGCGTTCCGGCATGCGTGGACGCGGCAGGCCGGATTGCAGATTCTTGAGCTTTTCCGCCATGCGGTTCTGGTGCTCGTGCCAGAGCGCCGCAGAAAAAGGATCATTGGCACCAGCTGCAACCTGTCCCGACTGCACGGCAAGCGGCTCATGGGCGAGGTCATTGACGCTTTCGATGCGCGCGGTCACATCCTTGTCAGTCGGCAGACGGAAGCGGAAAGGCAGGGTGAACGCGACAAGTCCCGCAAGCCCGAAAAATGCCAGCACAGCGATATGCAAGAGGCGCGGCATTGATGCAAAAAGCGAGAACCAGCTGATGCTTGCAAATAATGCGCCCAGAAGAATCAGCGGCAGGACAAGCGGCCAGATACGCTCGAAACTGATCGACAGAAAGCTGCGCAAGCGAAGGCGGTTCAAACGCGCATTGTCGCCAGATACGAGGCACAGAAAGGCATCCCATAGCGGGTTGTCTTTGCGCTGTTTCTGGTTGTTTTGATCCGCCATCAGGGCTTTCTGATTTTTTTGCCAATTCTGTCGGATCACAGGATAACACGCATCATGGCAAAGGCGAGGCCTTGCGATGATTTAAAAACCTTAAAACCAGTCCGGCACGGAATCGAGCGCCAGCAGTTCTTCATAAGAATGGCGCGGACGGATGACATGATAGCGATCATCATCGACCAGTACTTCCGGCACTAAAAGACGGCTGTTATAGGTGCTCGATAGGACAGCGCCATAGGCTCCGGCTGTGAAAATGGCCAGAAGATCGCCCGCTTGCGGTTTCGCCATTTCACGGTCAAGGCCAAGATAGTCACCGGTTTCACAGACAGGACCGACAATATCGGCACGGATGCGTGGGGTGCCGTCTTTGGCTTCCTTCACCGGCTTTATGTCATGATAGGCTTCATAAAGGGTCGGGCGGATAAGGTCGTTCATCGCCGCATCGACGATGACGAAATTCTTCGCGTCCCCTTCCTTCACGAACACCACTTCCGTGACCAGCAAACCGGCATTGCCGACAATCAGCCGCCCCGGCTCGAAAACGGTTTTAAGGCCCAGCGGCTTGATGTGTTTGGCAACGATCTGCGCATAGGCGACGGGCAGCGGCGGCGGGTTGTTGTCGAAATGATAGGGAATGCCCAAACCGCCACCAACATCGACATGGCGGATATTGTGGCCATCGGCACGCAATTCTTCCACCAGTTGCGCCATCAGCGCAAAAGCATTGTCAAAGGGTTCGAGATCGATGATCTGACTGCCGATATGCATGTCGATGCCGACAACATCGATACCGGGAAGCTTTGCCGCATGGGCATAGGCCTCTCGCGCCTTCACACGCGGAATACCGAACTTGTTTTCGGACTTGCCGGTTGAAATCTTGGCGTGGGTTTTCGCATCCACATCCGGGTTGATGCGCAATGAGACGGACGCGATCTTGCCAAGCTTCACAGCGCGTGCCGAAAGAATTTCCAGCTCCGGCTCGGACTCGACGTTGAAGCAATAAATGCCGGTTTCAAGCGCGAAATCCATCTCGCGCGGGGTTTTGCCGACACCGGAGAAGACAATTTTTTTGGCCGGAATGCCAGCGGCCAGTGCCCGACGAATTTCACCTTCCGAGACTGTATCCGCGCCTGCGCCAAGACGGGCCAGAAGGGTGAGAACCGCCTGATTGGAATTGGCTTTCAGCGCATAGGTGACGAGCGTGTCCATATCCGCGAAAGCTTCGCTGAAAACACGGAAATGGCGCTCGAGCGTGGCGCGGGAATAGACATAAAACGGCGTTCCAACCGCTTTTGCGATTTCAGGCAGGCTGACATTTTCGGCATGCAATACGCCGTCACGATATTCAAAATGGTTCACGGCGAAGGACCTGTGAAAGAGGATTACAGCAGCTTGTCGAGAATGAAAGGCTTGTCTTCCTTCGGTTTCTCATGCGTGCGTCCCTGATCATCCGTCACGATCGATGAGGGCGGCGGCTCAAGCGGACCCTTGCGACCGCAAGCGGCAAGCGTTGCTGCCAGAGCGGCAATCAGAAGGACGGAAGAAATGGCGGAGCGGCCTGTCATCAGCTTTGGTTCCCAGCATGTATAGCAACATATCGTATCGGGTAGCTCTAACCCAAAATATCCAAAAGTGAAATCACTCCTTTAAGAGTGACCTCACAAGAGGCTTATGCCCTGGCAATGCGCTTTTTCCAGTAGCGGATCTGGCGGCGTACTTCCTGAGGTGCGGTGCCGCCAAAAGACTGGCGGCTTTTTACCGATTTTTCGACCGTCAGATAGCCAAAGATCGCATCGGTAATACCCGCATTGATCGATTGCAGGTCCTCAAGCGTGAGTTTGGCCAGATCCACCTTTTTGCTTTCGGCAAGCGCCACGGCCCGGCCCGTGACATGGTGGGCTTCGCGGAAGGGAAGACCCAGTTCGCGCACCAGCCAGTCGGCAAGATCGGTCGCGGTCGAATAGCCAGAGCCTGCAGCCTTTTTCATGGATGCAACATTGATGGTCAGATCGCGCACCATGCCGCTCATTGCGGCAATGGCGAGTTCGAGATTTTCGGCGGCGTCGAAAACCTGTTCCTTGTCTTCCTGCATGTCCTTGGAATAGGCGAGCGGCAGGCCTTTCATG
>JAATGD010000056.1 GCA_015654965.1 Hyphomicrobiales bacterium | reverse complement strand
TTGGCTTCGCTGGGTATAAGGTGCCCCTTTCTGTTCCATCTTGGTGGCAACCAGCACTACAAGAATCGTCCCGGGGTGGTGGCGCTCTTTGAACAGCTTGCCATCCTTTCCCGGTTCCACGACCATCGATTGGTACTGGCCGGTCTTGCCCCCGCCGAGCGGCTGAGGAATGCGATTGACTCCTCTCCGTTCAAGGACCGGATCGATGTGTTGGTGGAGCCGGACGATGAATCGATCCTGGCGCTTTATGCCGGCGCGGATTTTTTTCTGTTTCCGTCGTTGGACGAAGGATTCGGCTGGCCAATACTAGAGGCGCAGGCTTGTGGTGTGCCGGTGGCGACATCCGACAAGGAGCCTATGCGCACGGTCGCGGGCAGTGCCGCTGTGCTCATCGATCCCGAGAAGCTGCCCGAGGCAGCGCAACGCATTGCCAATGCGGTGGAGAGACGCGATGCCTTGATCTCAGCCGGTCTGGCCAATGCTGAGCGATATCGCCCGGATTTGATCTATAGCCAATATGTGGAACTTTACGGGAAGGTTATTGCCGACGGTTGAAAGTGAATCTCATAATTTATCAGGTGCTCCAGCCTGCCATAACGTCTCCAGGACCTTTTCCATGACCAGCACTCTTTCCCTAAAGCGCCTTGGAAGGACCATGGGCGCACAAACCTATAGCCAACTCGTCACCATAGGCGTGCAGTTGGCCAGCGTGCCTCTGCTGATCGCCTTTTGGGGAACGGCACGCTATGGTGGCTGGCTGGTGCTGGCGGCAATCCCAACTTATCTGACGCTCAGCGACTTCGGTTTCACTTTCATCGCCAAGAACGAGATGGTCATGCGGATCGTCACGGGACACCGGGACAAGGCGCTGATCACCTATCATAGCGTCTTTGCCTTGCTGACCGCGGTCGCGCTCATCCTCATACCGCTGCTCGGGCTGACGATCTTCCTGACACCGATCGCTGATATATTCTCGCTGGGGCCGGTTACGCAGTCTGAGGGGCGTATTGTCCTTTTTCTCCTCGTTCTCAATGTGATCGCCACGCAGTTCTTCCTTCTGCTTTGCGCCGGCGTGCGTACGGCGGGCCGACCGGCGGCGGAGGTCATGTGGGCCGCAACCGCCAAGCTGTTGGAATCGATCGCCATCGTATTGGCCGCTGCCTTTTCTTCCGAGGTAGCAACCGCGGCCATCTGCGCGCTGTGCGCACGCCTAGCCTGTATGACTATGCTGACCATATGGCTCAGCCGCGTCGCGCCCCAGTTGCCCTTGAGCTTTGCACGGGCCAGCCGTAAGGAGATCCAACGCTTATTCGCTCCCTCGCTCAGCTATATGCTGGTTTCGCTATCGCACGCGCTGATGATCCAGGGGCCTGTAGTGGTCCTTGGCATGGTCGCCAATACCACAGCAGTCGTCGTCTTCTCCACCACGCGCACCATGACGCGCATGGGAACGTCTGCGGCGAACCTCATCAACTTTTCCTTCTCGCCGGAGTACTCCCGACTATGGGGTGCGCAGGACTGGCGCGGTTTTCGCCGGTTGGAACGCATTCATCTTGTTGTCGGGGCCGTCGGTATCGCACTGTATTTTGCAGGTCTCACGTTGCTTGGAGGATGGCTGATGCACCTTTGGACCCATGGTGTTGTCACCGTTACAGAGCCGTTTTTTGGCTTGGTCATGGCCGCCGTGGTGGCGGAGATGATCTGGGGGGCGCTGTTCACGCCGATGGCGGCAATCAACCGCCACATGTCGAGTTCACACCTTTACGGCGTTCTCTCTGTCATTGGCATTGTTGTCTGCTACCCGCTTGCTGCCTGGGGTGGCATGAATGCCGCCGGCGCCATGCTGGTGTGCGTTCATGGATTGATGGTGGTGTATATGGTGCTGTGGGCAAACCCCTTTCGCTTGCAGGAGGCGTACCAGACTGGCGAAAACCTCAGCACGGTGCCGGGTACCTAACGGTATTATTTTGAGGTTTTTTGAAAAACCGGGAGTTTACAATGCGCTATCGCGCGGAAGTCGACGGTTTACGTGCCATTGCGGTGGTACCGGTAGTATTTTTCCACGCCGGTTTCTGGCCGTTCAGCGGAGGCTTTGCGGGCGTAGATGTCTTCTTCGTAATATCGGGTTATCTCATAACGACCATTCTCACTCAGGAACTTGAACGTGATCGCTATTCCATCGTCCGCTTCTATGAGCGGCGAGCGAGACGTATTCTACCTGCCCTGTTTGTGGTGATGGGAGTCTCCGCCGTATTTGCCTATATGTGGATGCTGCCCGACGAGCTGAAGCGTTTTGGACAATCTCTTGTTGCAACGACTCTGTTTTCCAATAACATTCTTTTGGCAATTACATCCGGATATTGGGAGATTGATTCTGAATTCAAGCCGTTGCTCCATACTTGGAGCTTGGGTGTCGAGGAGCAGTATTACATCGTCTTTCCGATATATTTATATTTTGGCTGGCGCTATTTCAGAAAAGCGCTGGTTCCCTCGCTGGTGGTTTTTGGATTGATCAGCCTGATCGTAGCGTGCTGGGGCACCTATCGGTTTCCGGACATGTCGTTCTATCTGTTGCCCACGCGCTCCTGGGAACTGCTGATCGGAGCTCTGGCCGCCTTCGTGCTCGATGCTCGAGAGGGCAGACCGATGACCGGCGGCCATGCCCAATTGCTCAGCCTGTTGGGTCTCATCCTGATCGTGGGAGCCGAAGTGGCCTTTGACAACAATACGCCCACGCCCAGCGTCTATACGTTGCTTCCCACCTGTGGTGCGGCGCTAGTTATTCTCTATGCCAATGAAAAAACCCTCGCCAATCGCCTGCTTTCGCTGAAGCCCATAGTCGGCATCGGCCTGATCAGTTATAGCATTTACCTTTGGCACAATCCGCTATTCGTCTTCGCCCGGATCTACTCGGTCGAGCCGCCGGATGCGACGGTCATATCTGGCCTTATCGTTCTCACTTTCGTGCTGTCCTATCTCCGCTGGCGTTACGTCGAAATGCCTTTCCGCTCGCTTGGCATGATCTCCCGCCAGTCCATCTTTGTAGGGGCGTTTGGTGTTTCGGCGCTAGCGATCGCTGTCGGCGTCCATTTCCATGTAAGCCACGGCATTCCGGGACGAATGTATGCCGCTTCAGCGATTCAGTACGATGATATGTATAAGACCTACAACCAGAGTGCTTTCGCGTACAAGAAGGATGCATTTTACGAACCTGGAAAGCTGTATTTGCTCGTACTCGGCAACAGTTTCGGGCGAGACTTCGTTAACATGGTTCGTGAGACCCTTGATGTATCACGGGTCGAAATCGTCTATCGGGATGATGTGCCCGATTGTTTCTCCAGAGACGAGAGGGCAATCTCTCAGCGGCTTCTTTCTCAAGCCGATGTCATCGTTCTGTCCAAGGACGTATTCGAACCGGCCTGCGTCTCCTCCAATGTTGGCTATGCCGAGGAACATCACAAGGCATTCTTCTATATCGGTACGAAGCACTTTGGCGCTAACCTCAATTGGCTAATCCGGATGCCCGCCAGCCAACGCGCGAATCGCGACAATCGCATCCCGCCGGCGCCTGAGGCGCTTGAGAAGCTAATGGCCTCGACCATTCCCGCGAAACATTTCATCTCGCTGATGGCCCAGGTTCGCAAGGGCGATATGATGCCGTTCACGGATGAGAAAGGCCGCCTTCTCAGTCCTGATCGGGTACATTTCACCAAACAGGGGGCAATCTATTTTGGCCAACGGGTTCTGAAAAGCAACACGTTTGGCAGGTATTTGAAGGAAAAGGGTTATCCGTCACTGGCTTTCCATTAAAAATGTATCGGGTGTGACGCTTCCGGCTCCAGAGCGGAAATGTGCAGGTTCATAGTGGCGGAAAATACATCGATTATCTCAAAGAACGATAATTGGAAACGTTATTGGGCAGCATATCCGATCCAACGACGTCAGTTTAGACGTCGTTGATGAGACGCTGGATCCTGATGGTTCGAATTCAAATAGTTAAATGCGAGTATGCAGCAGACAGGACGGCGATGTTGGAACGAAATCACCGCTCACGGATGCGTCAATGCATGGGCGCCAGTAGTGCCTATACGACAGCAGAAAGAGTCGGACGATCGCTGCCCGCAGAAAAATATTATGCTATGTTTATTTCATATTGAAGTCTATCCCGGTTCGTGAACAATTTAAGTGCTGTTTTATAGGGGCTTGGCGGATGACCGATCACACGTATGACAACGCGACGGATGCAATGAGGAAAAGCAACGGTCAATTCTCGCTTTCGGGCGTCAGGGCTCCTGTCCGGGCCACGGGTTCTTCCATGCGCGTGGTCGATGACTCCAGCGATTTGCTGAACGGCCGGCTCGTGTTGTTTTTCTCTATCATGTATGTCGTTCTGCTGGCGTCGATCGCTTTTCACTATATTTCGGGTGCGGGCGCAGAATTCACGACCTTGGCTCTTTTATGCGTCGCCGCCGCCTTTTGCGTGACGACTCTGGTGTATGACAAGGTCGTCGCTTTCATACTGACCTTTCCCAACTGGCTTTTTGTTTTTACGGCCTATGCCTATGCGTCGGTGCATCAATTCGTGATCGATACCCGGCTGCAAGCGCCGATCACATCCATGGCGCTGACCTTGACCTGTCAGGTTGCGGCACTGTGCGCCGTTCTTGTCGTCGGGTTGTTCTGCGTGAACCTCTTTCATGCCCGGCTTAAGGCAAAGGAGCGGCGCTATGATCGCTTTAGGAATGTGCGAATTCCGACCATGTTCCTGTTCACCATACCGGTGGTATTGGCCGCGGCACTGAACAGCTATGATCATGCTGCAGCCAATGCCCCGCTTCAGGCGGCGGGGACCTTATCGTTCAGTTGGCTGCTCCTTCCACTTGCATTCCATATCAATGACAAGATAGCTGACCGTGGCACCACTTGGCCTGTCTATTTAATAATCTTTTTGCTCTTTGCCATTTCCGTGGTTCGAAATGAACGCGAAAACCTTTTACTCATGGCGCTTTTTCTGGGTTTCACTGTCGTCAACAGGGCTGAGAGATTGTTTACGCTCCGGCGGATCGTTGCCGCTATCTATATCTTGAAGCTCTTTTCAAATTTTTCTACGATTATTCTTTATGCCCGCCGGATCAGCGTCACTGGCGAGACCAATCAACTCATTTCCAATTTTACTAAGTATTTCTTTTCGGCAGATAATTTTATTTCATTGGTGACGTTGTCTAAACTGGAAATTTCCGATCAGTTTGCCTATTTCGGGTACAGTCCGATTTTCGATACTATCTTCTTTTCGGGGGACCGATCGCTATTCGGCCGGCTCACCGAACTGCCACAAATGGATATGATCACCG
>JAATGD010000338.1 GCA_015654965.1 Hyphomicrobiales bacterium | reverse complement strand
GCTGGATCTGCCCCGAAAGCCCGTCCGCTTCGCGTGCTCGTGCCGCCTGACTGAAATAGGCATAGAGAATGGCGAACATCACGCCGGTCGTGCCTGCAAACAGCGTAACGTTTAACGAGACGGCGCGCCGCCATTCGGCAAATATGGTCTTTTCCGGCTCAAAGGCTATGACCGAATAGGGTAGCGACAGCGTTTTGGACAAAGCGCCATAGGCGACTTCATCATCCTGCAACATCACATTGAGCACACCGGCGCGTTCGGCAAACAGGAACAGCGGTTGGGCTTCCACAAGGATCGTGTCGATCTGTTTGCCAGCGGTGGCCGAAGCGGGGCCTGACGCTGCGACAATGGTGGACTGGTTATCAACGACGACGACCGTCATGCCGGGCGAAGACAGGCCGCGTGAGCGAAACTCTGACACAGCATTGTTGATGATATCGGGCGTCATCTGCGCGCCCGTTTCCGCTCCGTTGGCAGCCCGTTCGAGCATCTGCGCCAGATTGGCGGTGGCGGCAGCGAGCGACACCTTGTGCTGCTGCTCGATATCCTCGCGCCATGCCAGCATGGAAAAGACGCGCGCAACCCCCAGAATGATCAGGAAGATGACGATGAGCGCCGGAACGAGACGACGCAGAATGGGTTCGATGGAGACAAACTTGCTGTAAGCGGGGCCTGCAAGAAGGCTGACATGGCCAGACACCTTGCCTTTCTTTCCCCGTCCGGGCGCATGACGCGACCCTGCCGGCGCGCCATACGCGTCGGTGCTTGTCATCTGATGACCCCTCGAAAAATCCCTGCGAGTATGATTGCGCGGAATATGCCGCATCCGAACACCTTCAATGAATCAAAAGTGATTCGCGCTGTCCAGTCATTTCCTTAACAAAATGTAAAATAGATGGTTCGAAAGAAACGATTCTTCCATGAATCTCAATCTCTTATGTAGAATCGATTCGCTAAGTTGACGATCTAACACCATGAAAAGACTCATGAAAGCACAGCTTTGAAATCAGACCATTCCCAAGTGCGTTGAGAACCGTCATCGATCAATGCAAACCGTGTTTGCAGTGATCGAAAAAGCTAAATCATGAGAATGGCGATTATGGGTCGCGAATCAGGCGAGTGTCCGATCCACGATATCGCGCAGATCGGTCGAGAGATTTTGTGTCCCGGCAATCCGTGTCAGCGCATCGCGGGCAAGGCCGCGCCGTGTCTCTTCCAGTGAACGCCATGAGCGCATGGCGGTGAGAAGACGAGCGGCCAGTTGCGGATTTTCCGGGTCGATGGCAAGGATCGTATCGGAAAAAAATGCGTAGGCCGCACCATCCTTGCGGTTATATCCGGTCGGGTTGGCGGAAGAAAAAGCGCCGATCAGTGAACGCACGCGGTTGGGATTATCGAGCGAGAAAAGCTTATGTCCGGTCAACTTACGCACCGCATCGAGCGTATGGGAGCCGGGGCGAGTGGCCTGCACGATGAACCACTTGTCCATCACCAGACCATCATTGCCAAAGCGTTGCTCGAAAGCGGCGAGTGCTTGTTGAGCCTCATCCGTTTCACCAAAACGATGCACGAGAACCGTCAGCGCCGCAAAGCGGTCGGTCATGTTGTCGGCGGCTTCAAACTGCGCAAAGGCGCGTTGTGGCGTGTTGTCATGACGGCTCAGATAGTCGAGAGCCACATTGCGCAAAGAGCGCTTGCCTGCCGATTGCGCGTCCGGCGAGAAGGGACCGCTTTGCTTGAGGCTGTCGTAGAGTTTTTTGAAATCATCCGCATAGGCACGGGCAATTTCGGCAATCAGGTGATCGCGGCTTTTAAAGATCGCATCCGGGTCGACATTGCTGCCCATTTCGCGACCGATATCGTTTTCGCCCGGAAGCGTCAGGCAAAGGGCGCGGAAAGCCGGATCGAGGCTTTCATCGGACGCAATGCGCCCCGCAAGCGCCACGATTGCCTGATCGGCCTGCGGTTTTTCACCCTCACGCACGCGTTTTGAATCGTCAAGCAGGCTTTGCGTGAAAATGGCAGCGATGGCCTGCCAACGGGCGACAGGATCATGGTCATTGAGCGCCAGAAACGCACGGTCTTGCGCATTGAGCGGCGCGTCGAGGATGACGGGGGCGGAAAAGCCGCGCAAGAGTGACGGTACAGGGCGTGTTTCGATACCGTGGAAGGTAATCGTCTCTTCACTGTCATGCAGATGAATGACGCCATCGCGCACCGTGCCGCCTTCGACGGCCGTGGGCGTCATATCCTTGCCCTCCGGCCCGACAAGGCCGAAGGCAATGGGGATATGCATCGGCTTTTTCACCGGCTGTCCGGGTGTGGGCGCGAGCGTCTGTTTGAGGTTGAGCGTAAAAGTCCTGGCCTGCGCATCGTAATTGAAACCGGCCTCAACCTTTGGCGTGCCGGACTGGTCATACCAGAGCGCGAATTGCGTAAAATCCTGCCCCGATACATCGGCAAAGACCTTGATGAAATCCTCGATCGTCGCGGCATCGCCATCATGGCGCTCGAAATAAAGGTTCATGCCCTTGCGGAACAGTTTTGGGCCGATGATCGTATGGATCATGCGCACCACTTCCGAGCCTTTTTCATAGACGGTCGCGGTGTAGAAATTGTTGATCTCGCGGTATTCGCGCGGGCGCACGGGATGCGACAGCGGTCCACCATCTTCGGGAAACTGCTGGGCCTTGAGCGTCTTCACCTCGGAAATGCGCTTGACGGGACGCGAGCGCTGGTCGGAGGAAAATTCGTGGTCGCGATAAACGGTCAGCCCTTCCTTGAGGCAGAGCTGGAACCAGTCGCGGCAGGTGATGCGGTTGCCGG
>JAATGD010000131.1 GCA_015654965.1 Hyphomicrobiales bacterium | reverse complement strand
TTCTCGCCGAAAATCTGCTCGACCGGCTCGATCATGCGCGGATGCGCGCCGAGCAGACGAAACGCCTCGTTGTAAAGATGCGCGGCAAAGGCGGTACGCGGCGCTCCGCTTTTCTCGCGCCAGACTTCGGGCCGCTGCTCGTCATAGATCGAGATAGCCTCGCGCCTGAGAAGTTCGACTTCTTCTTGCGTGAAGAGTTCCGGCAGAAACAGCCAGCCCTCGGTACGGAAACTTTCAATCTGCTCGGGTGTTAAACGCATGATGTTCTACCTTGGGTTGTTTTTTCTTTTGGCTGACCTGATTTTTCAGGCTGCTTGTTTCGCTTGGTGTTGTTGCTTGGTCTTGCTTCACTCGGCCGCTTTCACGCTGCCTTGTTCCCACGCCTCCCGGCTTGCGCTTTCAAATGGTCTTCTGTGGTTTGGCCGGCGGTCAAAGCGTGCGTCTTGGCTGCAATCTCGGCGCCTGCCGCATCGCCTGATAAAATCCGTGCGGCGATGATTTCGTGTTCGCCCCAGGCGCTATCGCGATAGTTCAACTCCGCCAGCACCATCGCCATCGACCGGCGCATGTGCGGCCATTGCGGAGCGACCATTTCCTCTATCGCGGGATTGCCAGAGAGGCGATAGATCGCGCGGTGGAAAGCGACATCCAGCGCGATCAGCGTGGACAGCGGCGTCGCTTCATTGATGCCGCGACCGGCATGCAGCGCCTGTTCAAGAGAGTCGCTGCCCTCTGCATCGTGTGCCGCGCACTGGGCCGCAAGCTTGGCGGCCAGCCCGTCAATGGCGCCGCGCACTTCATAGAGTTGCCTGATGCGGACCGGATCGAGTTGGGTGACCTCGAAACCCTTGCGCCCGCTTTCGGCGACGAGACCCTGCCGATGCAGCAGATGCAGAGCGTGGCTGACGGGCTGTCGTGACACGCCAAGCCGGTCCGCGAGTTCGCTTTGCCGAATCCGATGCCCGGGCGGCAATGTCTGATCCGCGATCCCTTCCAGGATACGGGTATAAACCTGATCGATCAGACTTGGAGACTGGTCGAGCCGATTCATCGGGATGCGCCAATTTAGAATTCGGAATTCCAAAAATTCCAGATTGGCTTCAGGCCGTCAAGTGTGGTCGTTTCGGGAGCCGGATAATAGGATTATCGTCCTAATAACGTGACTTTTTTCATGCTCCGATCAGGAGCGACCACTCACAGTCCCGTATTGCGTAAGCTGCGATAGCATGAAAAAACTCATTTTCGCGCGCCTTCTCGCATCGAAGATCACATCATCAAACGCGTGCGGATACATGGCGTGAACCTCTGCGGCTTCGTCATAAATTCGTGAAAAAGATACTCCCAAGCCCTTTCCAAAGAGCGGCACGATTGATACATACCCCTCACACCGAGGGATAAGTCCCGGTGCCTTCTCTGGAGCCTCCGGACAGGATTTTCGACGCCAAGCGGCGTTGAGAACGGCCTGATGCGCTTTTGAAAAGACCAAGGTTTATCGCGGGGTGGAGCAGCCCGGTAGCTCGTCAGGCTCATAACCTGAAGGTCACAGGTTCAAATCCTGTCCCCGCAACCAAATAACCGCCTGCATCGGCGGTCTTTTTAAAAGGGCTGCCCTAGGGCGGCCCTTTTTACTTGAATGAATTGCCACCAAGTGGCTACGTGCCGTTGCTGCTTTGTTCTGCTAACCGCCGCACAAGCGCCATTTCGAATAACCAGCCCCAGCCTGCAGGGGCTTTCGCATTTTAAGCGTTAAGCCAGGCCGAACCGGGCGGGTTCGATGTCGGCTAGGCAGCTGGCCGAAGCATCGCAACTTCTTTGTGTATGAGGCGGCTAAAATGGCCGCCTTGCTCCATCAGGGAAGATGGGTGGCCATCTTCGATAATTTTGCCGCTCTCGATGACGACAATCCTGTCGAAGTTGCGGAGCGATGAGATTCGATGGGCGATGGCAAGGACGGTGCGACCCTCCATTAATCTGTTGAGGGCGTCTCGGATTGCCTCCTCGGAATCGGTATCGAGCGCCGATGTTGCTTCATCGAGCAGCAGGATCGGAGAGTTTTTCAGGAAAGCTCTAGCG
>JAATGD010000148.1 GCA_015654965.1 Hyphomicrobiales bacterium | reverse complement strand
CTCTAAGTTCTTGAATCTACGCATCGTGCTTTCCAAAAATCGATTCCGATTTTTGGAAAGCACGATGCTGTAGCCGACGTCATCAATGCTTATAATTTTGTGCGAAGGCTCGAGACCCTCAAGAGTCTCACATCATACAAATTCATCTGCAAATAATGGACAAAACAGCCCGAACGATTCAGACCAATTTCACCCCATCAAATCAAGGAACTGAACAGTGTCAATTGCCCAAGGCTGTACAGAGGAAGTTTCGTTGCGATCTTGCAACAAGGGACGTGAATTATCGCCTTGGCGTCAAGCTGAAGTATATGTCGCTTTGCTTAGGTAACACGCTCTGAGAAGCGTTATCCTGCGGAATAATATGACATTTTTATACAAGTTTGGGTTCATTCGGAAAAATACGCTAAAATTACTCTAAACTGTCGCGCTTGCATGGCTGTTTCGATTGCAGCTAAACGGTCATCAAAACTGTGGACCTTCCGTGCAGGAAAGAAATTTAGCCATGTTTGATCTGAGCGAACCAGCTTTCATGGAAAAAGTAGAGGCCGTTGCGTGGGGCACCACATTTTATCGTCGGTTTCACCGTCACTTCGACACATCAAAGCAAAAGGCAGATAGGCTGTGAGCTGGGATATACAGAACCTGTTCCGCAATCATGCCAAGGGGATTGCAAGATCCTTGAATCGCAGAGGCATAAGCGAGGACGTGGCAGCCGATCTCACGCAGGACACGTTCCTGCGTGTGATTGCTACACCTCCAGCCAATACCGCGCAGAACCATAACCCCAAAGCCTACCTCTATCGGGTATCCCGCAACCTCAGTATCAACCATCAGAAGCGTGAGGCATTGATCGAAAAGGTCACCCTTGACGATCAGGAAGCCGTCAATCTTGCAGATCCCGCGCCTTCTCCTGAAAAAATCATCTTCTCGCGGCAATGTTTAGTCCAGACCCATCAGGCGCTTTCCGAATTGCCCGAGCGGACGAGACAAGCCTTCGAGATGCATCGTCTGGGTGAACGTACTATTGCTGAAGTTGCCGAAGATCTGGGGATTTCGACCACGCGAGCGTGGTCCCTTATCCGTGATGCTTACCGGCATTTGATAGAGCGCGTCGACGCTTTCTGATTTATTTCCTCCCCTTAGGGAAAAATTTGCGCCGCTCGTTTGTATTAGTAAATAGAGGCGAGTGGAGTTTCTGCCTCACCGAGAGGGTATGGATGAATGCGACAACGCCAGATCAGGACCGATTGCTGGATGAAGCGATTGATCTGATCATACGTCATCAGAACGACCCCGACAATCCGGTGACGATCGAGATGATCCATATGTGGCGCGCTCGTGGTCCTCAACATGAGGAAACATGGACCCGTGTATCGAAATTGCATGGCGCTTCGGGGAAAATCCTCACGGAGACGCGGCGGATTGAACGGCTTGAAAGTCTGGGACTCACGCGGCGCAATTTCATGATCGGTGGAGCTGGAATATTGGGCGTGAGCGCTGCTGCCTGGTCTTTCGGACCGGGTATGTTGCTACAAGCCCGTGCCGACTATATGACCGGCAAGGGTGAGATACGCCGGATCGGTTTGCCGGATGGCAGCATTGCAACGCTTGGCCCGGAAAGCGCCATTGCCCTGGATTTCGGGGGCGAAAATCGTATTATCGATCTTCTTGATGGCATGTCATTTTTTGAAGTAGTGGAAGACACAGGCCGACCCTTTTGCGTTCTTTCCGGAACATTGAAAGCAACGGTGTCCGGAGCGGCTTTCGATGTATCAAATAATGCCGGAATCCTGATGGTCTCCGTCGATCGTGGCCTTGCCGATGTACGGGTACCGGATTCGGCTTTGGAAACCGGCGCAAGCCTCGCCGAAGGCCAATGGATCACCTTTGATTCATCCTCCCGCAGTATTGAACGCGGCCAGCGTGAAAGCGGGCAGATCGCATCATGGCGCGACAATCTGATCATCGCTGAGAAAGACAGGGTGTCCACCCTCGTTGCGCGCATCGGGCGCTGGATACCGGGGCGCGTCGTCATCGCTGATCCCTTTATCGCCGATCAGCGTGTCAGTGGTATTTTCGACCTGACCGATCCGCTTCGCGCCCTTCAGGCCGTGGTGCACCCAACCGGCGCTCGTGTGCGCCGAATATCCTCGTTTGTGACGGTTATTTCTCCCCTTTGAAAAAAAGGGGAGAAAAGGTGAAAAACTCGTTGTCTCAATTGTAATAATGATAGGGACAGAAATTACCGAATTCTAAACTGATCTGTCCCTCCCAAAAAAATACGCAAGATGGAGTGGTCAAGGTTATGGCGTGTGGTCTTCGCAAGACAGTTTTCAAGAGCATGAACAGAGCCTTCATGACAACGCTGCTGATGGCAACGGCTGTCGGCATGAGCCTGGCCGTAACGCATCATGAGGCTTTTGCTCAGACGCAGGCACGGATTTCCTTTTCGGCTCCTGCCGGTCCCCTCAATCGCACCTTGACAGTCTTCGGACGTCAGGCGGGTATTCAGGTCACATATCTCGCATCCGTTGCCGCCGGAAAAACGTCTCCCGGTTTCTCCGGTACCGCAACGCGCGAACAGGCGCTCGCGAAAATCCTTGCTGGCACCGGCCTGGTCTATTCCTTCCCGAACGCAACGACCGTTGCGATCTCCGCATCCTCCGCCGAAAGCAGCAATGTCGCGCCTGACGGTTCTACTCTTTTGCAGACCATCCAGATCGATGGAACTGCATCCGCCGATAACGGCGTCGTTGCTGCGAAAAACAGCAGCGCTGCCACCAAGCTCAGCACGCCGCTTATCGAAACCGCGCGCTCGGTGTCGGTCGTCACGCGCAAGGAGATGGACCAGCGTTCGGTGCAGGACATTCTTGAAGCAGTCAGATATTCCGCTGGTGTCACGACCGGACGCTCCGGCTTTGATCCGCGCTTTGATGCGATTGAAATTCGCGGTTATGACGCCACGACGATGGGCGATTATAAAGACGGTTTGCGCCAGCCCTATCTGAACTACGGCATGTTCCGCACCGATCCCTATTCGCTGGAGCGTGTGGAGATTGTAAAGGGACCGGTTTCCGTGCTTTACGGCGCGGGAACCCCGGCAGGCATCATCAACAAGGTTTCCAAATTCGCGGATGGCCGGCGTATTCGCGAAGTGGAAACCATGTATGGAACCAAGGATCGCAAGCAGTTTGCTTTCGATATTGGCGACAAGCTGGACGAGAGCAATGGCCTGTCCTATCGCCTTGTCGGTCTTGCGCGGGCTGGCGAAACAAATTTCGATATTGCGGACGAACGTTATTTCCTTCAGCCGTCCGTCACATGGAACCCGTCGGATGAGACCAGACTGACGCTTTATGGCCTTGTCCAGCAGACGGAAACAGATGGTTCCATCAGCGCTCTGACCGATCAGAATGGCGATGTGCTCGATATCCGGACAAGCGATCCGGATTATGATTACCAGAAAATCCGTCAACAACAGGTCGGCTATTCGCTTGAACATGCGTTTAGCGATCTGCTGACCGTCAGGCAGAACCTGCGTTATTCGCATCTCGATCTGCGCGGTCGTTATCTCGACAAGGCAAGCTGGACCGGGAACATTCTACATCGTTCGCCATGGGCTGTTCGCGACAAGATGAATGTCTTTCAGGCGGACAATCAGCTTGAATGGACCTTCGATACCGGACCGGTCGAGCATACGCTTCTGACAGGCCTCGATTATACCTATGTCAAAGGGGCAATCGGTTATGGGTTCGGAGCGACCGATCCGGCCTTCGATCTGGATATCACCAATCCCCATTATGGCGTGTCTGGCCCCACGGTAGGATACGACTATTTGCAGGTGGACCGGAATCTGCGCCAGACCGGTATTTATGCCATCGATCAGATCAAGCTCGATAACTGGCATTTCACGCTTGGTGGCCGCCAGACTTGGGTGGAGCAGAATGCCAATGGTGAGAGCGGCGGCATTCCGATTGATGATCGCGTGAAGAAAGAAGCCTTCACGATGCAGGCGGGCATTCTTTATGCCTTCGACAATGGCATTTCCCCCTATGCCAGCTATGCGACATCATTCGATCCGGTAACGAACCGTTCGGTCTCGGGCACCATTCTCGATCCGACCGAGGGTGAGCAATTTGAACTGGGTGTCAAATATCAGCCTCCCGGCTCCGATATTCTTCTGTCCGCCGCCGCCTATCATCTGGTCGAGAAGAACAAGCCGGTTGTCGTTGATGCAGCTGCTGCGACCTATCGTGCGCTCGGTGAAGTAACGAACAAGGGCGTGGAACTGGAAGCACGCGCCAATGTCGCCAACGGCCTGGATGTCATTGCCGCCTATACCTATGTCCATTCGAGGATCACGGCTGGCAATGATGTCGGCAATGCTCCCGCGGTCAAGCCTGAACATGTTGTCTCACTGTGGGGCAATTACAGCTTTGATGAGGCCACAGTCTTGTCCGGCCTGTCGGTCGGCGCGGGTCTGCGTTATGCGAGTGCGGCCTATACCAGCACGAAAAACACCGACAAGAACGACGCCACCTTCTATCTGGATGCCGCGCTCAGCTATGATTTTGCGGCATTAGACAAGAAGCTTGACGGGCTGACGGCATCCTTCAACATCCGTAATATCGCGGATCGTCGTGATACGCTGTGCAATGAGGGCTATTGCTCTCTGGCACAGGGAAGGAACATGACCGGCTCCATCAAATATCGCTGGTGAGCCGGTCAATGTCCCTGATGCCCGGATCGGAAACCGATATACCATGGGTGAGTGTGGTTTCCGATGATGCCTGATTTGCGCCTGTCCCGAAGGCTGTTCATGACCATGGCACTGACATTGCCATGGTCTGAACGAGCTTTTGCAACTGACGTTGGTGGCGTGGCCAGTCTGGATTATGGTCTCGCCTCGACGCTGCTATCGCTTGGCGTCACGCCTGCGGCTGTGGCGTCACGCGCGGACTGGAACAGATGGGTGGTCGAGCCTGCAATGCCCGATAGCGTGGCGGATCTTGGCACGACGACCGAGATCAATCTTGAGGTTCTGGTCAGGCTCAAGCCCGCGCTCATCCTCACAACGCCCTTTCTGGCGAGCCTGAAGCCGCTGCTGGAGCCGATTGCGCCGGTGGCGGAATTCACCATCTATGCGAGTGGGCGTGAGGCCTTGCCATCGTCGATCAATGTAACAAGGGAGCTTGCGCGGCTGGTTGGGAGAGAACGGCAAGCGGAAGATTTTCTGCGACAGGCCGATGCCGCATTTGCTGATTGCCGCGCACGCATCAGCAAGTTGGCCGCGCCACCTGTCGGATTTCTGACCCTTCTGGACGAGCGTCATGCCCGTATTTATGGTGGTACAGGACTTTATCAGGGAGCGCTGGAGCGGATCGGGCTGACCAATGCATGGCAGGGCGAAACCGGTTACTGGGGATTTCAAACACTCGCCCTTGAAGAATTGATCCAGTTGCCCGCGCAGACCCATCTGATGGTTTTTGAACCGCTCATGCCGCCGGATATCCTGCGCCGTCTTGAGACGAATCCTTTATGGAGCGAATTGCCCTTCGTACGGACGGGCAGGGTTTCCGTCCTGCCCGGTGTACTGATGTTCGGCATGGTACATGAAGCAATGCGATTTGCGCGCCTTGTCACCGATTGTCTGGAGACAGCCGCCTGATGCCGTTTCGTCCCACCGGATTTTTCACGCTGCGGCCCATTGCCTGTGCCCTGTTCTTGTCGGGCTTTATCCTTGCCGCATGGAATATAGGCAATGATATTGCTCTGCTTTTCAAGCCTGCATCCGCTTATGATCCGCAACGCTTGTTGCTGGAATACTCGACCCTGCCACGCCTTCTGACGGCTATTGTTGTCGGTGCCGCACTGTCTTTATCCGGTACCTTGCTGCAACAGGTGCTGCGCAATCCACTGGCGTCTCCAACGACGCTTGGCACCTCTGCCGGTGCAAATCTTGCGCTGGCCGTTGCTTTGCTGGCCTTTCCGGCGATGGAGGGGCTTGGGCGGGATACGGTTGCAATCTGTGGTGCTATCCTCGCCACCTGTCTGGTTCTGGTCATCAGTGGCAGGCGCGGTTCTTCGCCCCTTTCCTTCATTCTTTCCGGGCTTATGATCGGACTGTGGTGCAGTGCGCTTTCAGCCATACTCATTCTTCTCAATGAGCGATATCTGTCGGGCCTCTTCATCTGGGGGGCAGGCTCGCTTGCCATGCAAGGCTGGACAATTCCGCTCTCCCTTCTGCCGAAAATCGCGGTTTGCGCGCTGCTGGCGGGAATGCTGGCGCGCCCGCTATCGCTGATGGAACTGGGAGATGCGGGCGCGATCTCCGCAGGCATTCCGGTGCGACGGGTGCGGATCATCGCGATCATCATCGCTGTCATCCTGTCGGCGCTGGTCACCAGCGCCGTGGGCGTCATCGGGTTCGTGGGACTGATTGCACCCGCTATCACGCGTCTTGCCGGGGCAAGACGTTTTCGCCAGCAGCTTGTCTGGTCGCCGATCATCGGGGCGGGACTTCTTCTGGTGACGGATGAGTTGGTGCAATTGCTTTCGAGAGCAACCGGCGCTTTTCTGCCGACCGGCTCCATGACAGCTCTGTTTGGTGCCCCCATCATTTTGCTGTTGTTGACGAAACTGCGCCCGGATCATCGTGCCTTGCAGGATTTGGGTGACGGGCAGGCACGCCGCAGACATATTTCCAGAATTTTGCTGGTCCTCATTGCCTTATCGATCATTGCCGGTCTGGCATTGGCTGTTCTCATTGGCCGAGCACCGGATGCAGGCTCAGGCTGGGATATTTTGCCCATGACGGAATGGCCGACGCTGTTGCGCTATCGTTGGCCGCGTGTGGTCGCGGCTTTTGCGGCCGGCATCATGCTCGGTGGAGCCGGTGTCATCCTGCAGCGCCTGACCGGAAACGAAATGGCAAGCCCGGAACTGCTTGGCGTTTCGGCAGGGGCAACGGGCGGGGTTGCCATGGCATTATTCACTTTTGCATCAACGGGTTTTCTTCTCCAGCTCGGATTCGCCGGGCTTGGCGCTCTTGCCGTTCTGCTGATTGTGCTTCTGCTTGGCCTGCGTTCGGGCTTTTCTCCCGAACGGGTGCTGTTGAGCGGCATTGTCCTGACTGCCTTGCTTGATGCGCTTGTCGGATTGCTCGCGGCAGGTGGCGATCCGCGTGCCATGATCCTCATTCGCTGGATGTCCGGCTCCACCTATTTCGTTGACGCATCATTGGCGCAGGCTGCATTTCTCTGCGCGACCATATTTTTCACAATGGCCTTTCTTACGCAACGATGGCTCAACCTCTTGCCATTAGGTATGGCGACGGCGCGCAGTGTCGGGCTGAGCGTACCAATGGCGAGAGCATTTCTATTCATCGTGTCGGCGTTGATGACGGCCAGCGCAACGCTTGTGGTCGGTCCCTTGAGTTTTGTCGGCCTTGTCGGCCCGCATCTGGCCCGCGAGATGGGGTTTCACCGGGCCGGGCAACAATTGGTCGGTGGGGCGCTCGCCGCAGGCTGCCTGATGGTGCTTGCGGACTGGGTCGGGCGGGTAATTGTATTTCCCTATCAGATTCCAGCCGGTCTTTTAGCCGCACTGCTCGGCGCGCCGTTCTTTATAGCCGTTCTGATGAAAAAATAGCATAGCCTCGTCACCACGACCTTGGCATGCAATCTCGGTATGAGAGCGTGCGGGTGAATGTTTCTTCCTCTATACGATTGCTCTTGCGCAAGATTGCATCTTGCGCGTTCGAATCTGTTTGATGGCAAGCCTTCAAAAACTGCAATGCCTAATATTGTAACGATATAACACTTTTATCGTTGCGGTTCTGCTGCTCATCACATCATCGCAAGAGTGCTTAAAAAAGTACCAGTCGGCAGAAAACTCGTCAGATTCCACATTTTCCATCTCTACACCCCCTTGTTTTGCGCCTTATTTTCATCTGGCACGATGTTTGCTTTTGTTTGTTTTGACCGTTTTGACTGATGTTACGGTTTCATAAAAGAAAAGGGGAACTCGATGGGTTCAGAATTAAATCGTCGTCGCTTCCTGCAAGGCATCGCAGGTGCAACCGCCGTTGCTGGCTTCACGCAGATCAATCCAGACTTCTTCATCTCGTCAGCCTTCGCACAGACAGGAAAGACCATGACTTTCCTGTCTGCCGAAAACATCACCGGAAACTGGGATCCAACCGCCCACACGACGCTTTCGCAGAAGAATATCGAAGGCTTCGTCATGGGCTTTCTGACCCGCACCCCGATGAAGCTCGATAATCCGGATGCGGCGGTCTATGAACTCGCAACCGACATCAAGCTGCTTGACCCGCATCGCTTGCAGATCAAGCTGCGCGAAGGCATCGTCTTCCACGATGGCAAGCCCTTCAAGGCCGAAGACGTGAAAGCCACTTTTGAATATGGCGCGCTACCGGATCGTCCGGCGCAATGGTATCCCGGCCCGACCGAAACATTGACGATTGAAACGCCGGACGACTACACCGTCATCGTCGACACGTCGAAAGGCGGCTATCCAGCGCATCTCTTCATCTTCCTTGCCTCGTTCCTGCCGATCATGTCAGCCAAGGATATAGCGGGCGGTCCCGGCGGCATTCTCTCGCAGCGCCTCAATGGCACAGGCCCGTTCAAATTTGTCGAGCAACGCGGCAACGATACCGTGATGGAGGCCTTCGACGGCTATTTCAAGGGCAAGCCGGCCATTCCCGGCATCAACTTCACCTTCACCGGCGACTCCACGACACGCATGTTGTCCTTGATGAACGGTCAGGCATCGATTGTCGAACGGCTTGAATATGTTTCTGTGCTAGTGTTGAATCTTCAAACGATT
>JAATGD010000346.1 GCA_015654965.1 Hyphomicrobiales bacterium | reverse complement strand
GCGAGGAAGACCTCGACAAGCTGAAACTCGTCTCCACCAATATCCGTCAGGGCACATTGCAGGGGTTTGATGCAAGCGGTGGTGTGGCGATTGGCACGCGCATGGCGGAAAATCTCGGCCTCACCATCGGCGATACGCTGCGGGTGATTTCGCCCGATGGCGACGTGACGCCCTTTGGCGTGAACCCGCGCGTCAAAGCCTATCCGGTGGTGGCGATTTTCGAGATCGGCATGTCTGAATATGACAGTTCCATCGTGATGATGCCGCTTACCGAGGCGCAATTGTTCTTCAATCAGGAAGACAAGGTGCAGTCGCTGGAAATTTTCGTAAACAACCCCGACAAGGTTGACGCGATGCGCGCGCCGATCGAGGAAGTGGCGGCACGCCAGATCAACATGGTCGACTGGCGCCAGCGCAACCAGACATTTTTCTCCGCTCTCGAAGTCGAGCGCAATGTCATGTTCATGATCCTGACGCTGATCGTGCTGGTGGCGGCGCTCAATATCATTTCCGGCCTCATCATGCTGGTCAAGGACAAGGGCCACGACATCGCAATCTTGCGCACCATGGGCGCGACCCGTGGCGCTGTCATGCGCATCTTCCTGATGACAGGAGCTGCGATCGGCATCACCGGCACGGTTGCGGGCGTGGCGCTGGGTGTTCTGGTGTGCCTTAATGTCGAGCGGCTGCGCGAGTTCTTCTCGTGGCTTTCGGGAACGACCTTGTTCAACCCGGAACTCTATTTCCTGAGCCAGTTGCCCGCCAAGATGGATCCGGGCGAGACGATTTCGGTCATCGTCATGGCGCTGGTTCTCTCCTTCATCGCCACTATTTTCCCGGCATGGCGGGCGGCCAAGCTCGACCCGGTCGAAGCATTGAGGTATGAATAATGGCGGCTGAAATCATATTGCGGCTGCAAAAGGTCAGCCGGGCCTATAAGGAAGCCGACCGCGAGCTGGTTATCCTCAAAGACACCGATTTCACGCTCAAGCGCGGCGAGATGGTGGCGCTGGTCGCCCCATCGGGTGCGGGTAAATCGACGCTTCTGCACACGGCGGGGCTTCTGGAACGTCCCGACAGCGGTGATGTCGTGCTTAATGGCCGTTCCTGCGGTGCGCTTTCGGATGATGAACGCACGGCTGTGCGTCGCAACGATGTCGGTTTCGTCTATCAGTTTCATCATCTGTTGCCGGAATTTACAGCGCTTGAAAATGTGATGATGCCGCAGATGATCCGTGGCCTCGACAAGAAGGCGGCACAGGAACGTGCACAGCTTTTGCTCGAATATATGAAGATCGGCAAACGCGCCTCGCATCGCCCGGCAGAATTGTCTGGCGGCGAGCAGCAGCGTGTCGCCATTGCGCGCGCGGTCGCCAATGCGCCCCTGGTGCTTTTGGCCGACGAGCCGACCGGCAATCTCGACCCGACCACCTCGTCCTATGTGTTCGGTGCCTTGGAAGCGCTGGTGCGCCAGTCGGGCCTTGCCGCGCTGATCGCCACCCATAATCATGCGCTTGCCGAGCGCATGGATCGCCGCGTGACGCTCAAAGACGGCAAGGTCGTAAACCTTTAAACATCTTCCATTTCCCCTTCCCATCATGCTCCCGCTGGCTCATCACGCCTGCGGACGCATTCACCATTCGTAAACCCTAAAATAAAGGGAGCGGCAGAACACGTGTTGACATTGGAACAAAAATGGAACAAATAATAAACATACGTGAACAAAGAGGAGTTTTTCCCATGGCCGATCTCGTCTACGATGTTTTGTCCTTCGTTTCCGTCAGCCTGTTTGTGGCCACTTTCGCCATCTGGGTGAGCATTATCTGAAGGCGTAAATAAGGGTTCTTCTGTGTACCCGTGCGGTGCAGTGCGCCCTTTCTCTGGACATCGCGCAAGCATTCCTTGAAACTGATTGCGGGGTGATGAGAGTCGCCCCCATGCCGCCATCCCGAACGGGATATCCTGTGCGGTGACATGTCTGATGGTGCAATCGCGCCGCAGTTCCAGATGATCGGGGTCGATGAAATGAGTGATGCAGCCACAAGCGATGCAGCGGGCGAGGGCGTGTCGATACCCGCTCTTGTGAAAACGCCCGGCTTTGTCCATCTGCGCACCCATTCCGCCTATTCCCTGCTTGAAGGGGCCTTGCAGGTCGGCAAGATCATCAAACAGGCGATTGCCGATGATGCACCGGCCATTGCCATTACCGACACCAACAATCTGTTCGGTGCGCTCGAATTTGCGCAAAAGGCATCGAAAGACGGCTTGCAGCCGATCATCGGCTGTCAACTGGATGTTGCCTTTGGCGACCATAGCGATAATGGCCGCAGCGTCAATCGCAGGCTGGCGCTCGATGTCGCCCCGGTGGTGCTCTTGGCTGCGACGCAGGAGGGTTACACCAATATCGTGCGCCTCGTCAGCCGCGCCTATCTCGATGCGCCCGCGGGCGACCCCGTGCATATCGAGGCAAGCTGGCTGGCTGATCTCGCGAAAGATGTCATTTTGCTCACCGGCGGACCGCTGGGACCGATTGGCCGCGCTTTTTCAGCCGATCGCCCTGACCGTGCGCAGGCGCGGCTTAGCTATCTCAAGCAGCATTTCGGCGACCGTCTTTATGTCGAATTGCAACGCCAGTCCGGCTATGACCGCAATCTGGAATCTCGAACCATTGCTGCCGCCTATGCGCTGGAATTGCCGCTGGTCGCCACCAATGAAGCTTTTTTCCTGAAAGCGGACGATTTCGAGGCGCATGATGCGCTGCTGACCATTGCCGAAGGGCAGGTTCTGTCCAACGACAATCGCCGCCGCCTCACACCCGATCATTATCTCAAAAGCCGCGCCGAGATGGCCGCGCTGTTTAAGGATTTGCCGGAGGCGCTGGAAAACACCATCGAGATTGCGCTGCGGTGCAACTGGTTTACGCAGACGCGCAAGCCGATACTGCCGCGCTTCACGGGGGAATCGGACGATCCCGAGGCAGCTGTTGCGGCGGAAGCGAGCGAGCTGGCGCGCCAGGCGCGTGAGGGCCTGAAGATGCGGCTTGAGACGGCCGGTCTTGCTGGTGGCTATACGGAGCAGCAATACGCCGAACGGCTCGAATATGAGATCGGCATCATCACCCGCATGAAGTTTCCCGGTTACTTCCTGATCGTTGCCGACTTCATCAAATGGGCCAAGGCGCAAGGCATTCCTGTCGGGCCGGGCCGTGGTTCGGGCGCCGGATCGCTGGTCGCCTATTCGACGACCATCACCGACATCGATCCGTTGCGCTTCTCGCTGCTGTTCGAGCGCTTCCTCAATCCGGACCGCGTGTCGATGCCCGACTTCGACATCG
>JAATGD010000245.1 GCA_015654965.1 Hyphomicrobiales bacterium | reverse complement strand
GATGTGCGTATAAAAATCCATACGGTCGGCATATGCGGTTCGGACGTACATTATTACACCCATGGCCGCATCGGCCATTTCATCGTCAGGGAGCCGATGGTTTTAGGCCACGAGGCAGCGGGAACGGTGATCGAGGTGGGCGCGGATGTCACTCATCTTCACGTTGGTGACCGCGTCTGCATGGAGCCGGGGATTCCCGATCCGACATCGCGCGCCTCGAAACTCGGTATTTATAATGTCGATCCCGCGGTCCGTTTCTGGGCGACGCCCCCGGTGCATGGTTGCCTGACACCGGAAGTCATCCATCCCGCCGCCTTCACCTATAGGTTGCCCGATCAGGTTTCCTTTGGCGAAGGCGCCATGGTCGAGCCTTTCGCCATCGGCATGCAGGCCGCCCTTCGCGCGCGCATCCAGCCCGGCGATGTGGCGGTCGTCACGGGCGCCGGTCCCATCGGCATGATGGTGGCGCTGGCGGCCCTTGCGGGCGGTTGCGCCAAGGTGATCGTCGCCGATCTGGCGCAGCCGAAACTCGATATCATCGCCCGTTATGACGGCATCGAAACGGTCAATATCCGCGAGGAGAACCTTGTGGATGCCATCGCCGCGCATACCGATGGCTGGGGTTGCGATGTGGTGTTCGAGTGTTCGGGTGCGGCCCCCGCCATTCTCAATGTGGCGCATCTTGCGCGTCCCGGCGGGGCGATCGTGCTGGTCGGCATGCCTGTCGATCCGGTGCCGGTGGATATTGTCGGGCTTCAGGCGCGGGAATTGCGCATTGAAACGGTATTTCGTTATGCCAATGTCTATGATCGCGCCATCGCGCTGATCGCATCGGGAAAAGTCGATCTCAAGCCGCTGATTTCAGCCACACTCCCCTTTGAAGACGCCATTGCCGGTTTTGATCGGGCTGTCGAAGCGCGTGAAACGGATGTGAAACTCCAGATCGTCCTGCCGCAATAGGGTCTGCCCCTGTTGCGGCCATTGCCGGTGCGAAAAAATATGCGGACATTTCTGTCGTCTCCGGGCGGTTGCGGGGTTTGTTCAAACCATGGCCCAAGCCGTTGTCATGCCTGCAATATAAGGGTTTTTACAGGCGCAGGCGCATGGTTTTGAGCGGCCAAGACATTGGTTTTCCTGCGCGTCATGTCTGGAATTTCTCAATTCATTGAAAAGAGATGTAAAAAAAGTATCATAATATCCTGTGTTGTGATGTAGCCGAGGACACGCGCACGACCCAGAATGCATCGATCATGACACATGGCCCGGAGGAGAGGAACCCGGACCTTTAAAGTGCGTCATGCGATGCGTCAGGGAGGATGTCATGCAGCCAGATCTGGAGCTTGTGCATATTCGCAAGGGTGAATCCTTTGCGGCATGGATGCATGGCTATCCTTTTCGGACCGTGCGCTGGCATTATCATCCCGAATATGAAATTCATCTGGTCGTTGCGACTTCCGGCACCTTTTACATGGGCGATCATGTCGGGCGGTTTGGTCCGGGCCAATTGATCATGACCGGTCCCAATCTGCCGCAGAACTGGATCAGCGAGATCGGGCATGGTGAAATCGTGCCCACGCGTTCGCTGGTCATCCAGTTTCCCGAAGCCTTTATCGACAATGCGCTCGACACCATGCAGGAAATGGGCGATCTGCGCCCCTTGCTCGATCGCAGCCGAAGGGGCCTCCTGTTCGACGACGCGACAAGCCGCAAAATCCGCCCGCTGATGGAGCGGCTGATCGTGGCGCAGGGGCTGACGCGGATAGCACTTTTCTGGGAAATTCTCGATTGTCTGGTTCGCGCGCCTGAGCCGGAAGTGCTGGCAAGCCTCAGCTATGAGCTGGATGTCACGCGGTTCAATCCATGCGGTATCAATCGCGCGTTAGCCTATCTGCGTGAGCATATGACCGAGCAGGTGGAGGAGGGGGAACTCGCGGATATGCTGGGGCAGAGCCAGAGCGCCTTTTCGCGGGCCTTCAAGCGCCATACCGGAACAACGCTGGTGCGCTATCGCAACCAGTTGCGCGTCGATCTGGCCTGCCAGATGCTTTTGACCATGCCGGATATGCGCATCACCGACATCTGCTACGAGATCGGCTTTTCCAATCTTTCCAATTTCAACCGCCATTTTCTCAAATTGAAGGGCATGTCCCCTTCGCAGTTTCGCACGACTTTCGCCGCCAACAAGATCCCCGTCATGCCGGAACAGTCCGTTATCGATTCCGGCACGGGAGACGCGGCCATGAAAAATTTGGGCGGGCGGGTTTCTGCCCAAAGCACGCAGGCATCGCCTGTCAATCTGTAACGGGAGGTAATTGTTATGAAAAAATCCGTTTTGGCTCTGTCCACCGCTTTAGCGCTTCTGGCAGCGCCAGCCGTGGCGCAGGAAAAGCTCAAGATCGGCATGTCGTTTCAGGAGCTGAACAATCCCTATTTCGTCTCCATGCAGGAGGCGCTGAAGGGCGCCGCCGAGAGTATCGGTGCGGACGTGGTGGTGAGCGACGCCGCGCACGATGTCGCCAAGCAGATTTCCGATGTCGAGGACATGTTGCAGCAGAATATTGATATCCTGCTTCTCAACCCCACCGACAGCGCCGGTGTCGAAGCCGCCGTTCGTGCCGCCAAGGAGAAGGGCGTCATCGTTGTTGCCGTTGACGCCAATGCCAGTGGCCCGGTCGATACATTCGTTGGTTCAAAAAACCGCGATGCCGGCTATCAATCCTGCAAATATCTCGGCGAAACCCTTGGCGGCAAGGGCGAAGTTGCCATTCTTGACGGTATTCCGGTCGTCCCGATCCTTCAGCGCGTCGAAGGTTGCAAGGCGGCGCTTGAAGAGTTCAAGGACATAAAACTGGTCGATACGCAGAATGGCCGTCAGGACCGTTCGGTGGCGCTGGGTGTGGTTGAAAACATGATCCAGTCGCATCCCAACCTCAACGGTATTTTCTCGGTCAATGACGGTGGCGCCATGGGTGCGCTTGCCGCCATTCAGGGTTCGGGCCGTGATATCAAGCTGACCTCGGTCGATGGTGCGCCGGAAGCCATTCAGGCGATCAAGGACGGAACGCCGTTTATCGAAACCACCGCGCAATTCCCGCGGGATCAGGTCCGCGTCGGCCTTGCCATGGCGCTGGCGCAGAAATGGGGCGCGCGCGTTGTGCCCAAGGAAGTGCCGATCGACGTCAAGGTGATCGATTCCAAAAATGCTGAAGGTTTCAGCTGGTAACCATCCTCCCGGCTCCCGTCCCGCTGTTTCACGGTGGGGCGGGAGCTTCTTATCTGGTTAGGAAGAAATCGTGCTTGAGCTGAAAGGCATCAAAAAAAGCTTTGGCCGGATCGAGGTTCTCCACGGTGTGGATATGGATGTGCGTGGCGGCGAAGTCCATGCCCTTCTGGGGGAGAATGGCGCGGGAAAATCCACGCTGATGAAAATTCTCTCCGGTATCCTGCATCCTTCCGAAGGGACGATCCGGGTTGATGGCAAGGAGCGCCAGTTTGCCGATTATGACGACGCCATCGATGCTGGTATCGGCATCGTGTTTCAGGAATTCAGCCTCATCCCACATCTCAATGCGGTCGAAAACATGTTTCTGGCGCGTGAAATACGCAATCGGTTCGGGCTTCTGGATCGCGCAGCCATGCGCAAGCGCGCCGCTGAAATCATGGCAAGGCTTAATGTCGATGTGCGGCTCGATGTGCCGATCAACAGGCTGTCAGTGGCCGAGCAGCAATTTGTCGAAATCGCCAAGACGCTGGCGCTCGACGCGCGCATTCTCATCCTCGACGAGCCGACGGCAACGCTGACGCCAACTGAGGTCGAACATCTATTCAAGGTGATGCGCGAACTGCGCCGTCAGGGCGTGGCGATCATTTTCATTTCGCATCATCTTGAGGAAATCTTTGAAATCTGCGACCGGATCACCGTCCTGCGTGATGGAAGCTATATCGGTTCCTGCGCGGTGTCGGAGGTCGATAATGACCGTCTGGTGGAAATGATGGTCGGGCGCAGGCTGGAAGCCGGTTTTCCGCAAAAGGCCGTCATCGATCAATCCTCCACCCCCGTCATCGAGGTCGAAGAGCTGCAATTGCGCAAGAATGGCCCTGTGTCGCGTTTTCAATTGCGCAAGGGCGAGATATTGGGCTTTGCCGGTCTGGTCGGCTCGGGGCGCACCGAAACCGTGCTTGCGATGCTCGGCGCGCATCCCGCCACCTCATGCAAGATGAAGCTCGATGGCGTCGAGACGCGCTTCTCCGGTCCCGATCAGGCGCTCGAAAACGGCATCGGCCTTTTGCCTGAAAGCCGTAAGGAGCAGGGGCTGATCACCAGCTTCTCGATCCTGCAGAATATTTCTCTCAACAATTACGGCAAATATCGCCGTCTGCACTGGTTTGTCGATCTCAAAAAAGAGCTGGAATCCACCAATGTCGCCATGCAGCAGGTGCGTGTGAAGGCACAGGGGCCGCATGCGCGCGTCGACACGCTTTCGGGCGGCAACCAGCAAAAAGTCGTCATCGCCCGCTGGCTCAATCATGACATGCGCGTGCTGATTTTCGACGAACCCACACGCGGCATCGATGTGGGCGCGAAGGCAGAAATCTATGCCCTCATGCGCGCATTCACCAATGCCGGATATTCCATCATCATGATCTCCTCCGAACTGCCGGAAATCATCGGCATGGCAGACCGCGTCTGCGTGTTCCGCTCTGGCGGCATTGTCGCGACGCTGACAAGTGAAAACATCACCTCCCAGGAAATCATGACCCAGGCCACAACGGGGAAACCGCACTATGTCAAATGATGCAAATCTTGCTACAGTTGAAAAGAAGAGCGGCTTTTCACTGAGCCATTTGCTGCATTCACCACTCATCCTGCCTCTGGCCGGACTGATCGTCGTCTCCATATTGATGGGGCTTGCCAGCGATAATTTCTTCAGCGTCTCCAATATTCTCAACGTGCTGCGGCAGGTGTCGATTGTCGGCATTCTCGCCGTCGGCATGACTTTTGTGATCCTCACCGGCGGCATCGATCTTTCGGTGGGGGCGGTCATGGCGCTGGTCGGAACGCTTGCGGCGGGGCTGATGGTGCATACGGGCATTCCTGCAGGCGTTGCGCTCACCATCGGCCTGCTGATCGGGCTTGGTATCGGCACTATTAACGGCGTGCTGGTTGCGTGGGGGCGCATGCCCGCCATCATCGTGACACTTGCCACCATGGGTATGGCGCGCGGTCTGGGTCTGATTTATTCCGGCGGCTATCCGGTCAGCGGCTTGCCGGGCTGGGTGTCATGGTTCGGTGTCGGGCGCATCGGCATGATCCCGGTGCCCGTCATCATCATGTTCGTCATTTATGCCATTGCATGGGTTCTGCTGGAACGCACCGCCTTTGGCCGCCATGTCTATGCGCTGGGCGGCAATGAAACCG
>JAATGD010000394.1 GCA_015654965.1 Hyphomicrobiales bacterium | reverse complement strand
GCGCGCGCCCAGACCGCCGCGCTCGGCCCGCGAAATCTGGAGCAAGCTGCCGCTGGCAAAAGCGGCGCTTGCCATGCGTCCACGACGGATCAGCCGGGCGAGCGTGCAGGAACGCGTTGATAAAGGCCCAGCCATTGATCTGGGAAAATTGCCGATCCAGTGGTGCTGGCCGGGGGAACCCGCACCTCTTGTGACATGGCCTCTGGTCATCACGCGCGCGCCCGACGATCCATCCGATATCAATGTCGGTATCTACCGCATGCAGAAGCTTGGGCCGGACCGGCTGATCATGCGCTGGCTTGCGCATCGCGGGGGCGCGCGCCACCATCGCATGTGGCAAAAGCGGGGGGAAGACATGCCGGTTGCGGTAGCCATCGGCGTCGATCCGGCCACAATCCTGTCTGCCGTCATGCCCTTGCCGGAAGGGACGAGCGAACTGGCTTTTGCCGGGCTTCTGTCCGGGCAACGCCCGCAAGTCACTGATGCTTTGAGCGTGCCGTTGCGTGTGCCGGCCAATGCGGAAATCGTGCTGGAGGGGCGCGTTTGCGCATCCCGAACCGCGCCGGAAGGCCCCTATGGCGATCATAACGGCTATTATAACAGCGTTGAGGAATTTCCGGTCATGGAGGTGTCGGCGATCACCATGCGCAAAAATCCGGTTTACCTTTCGACCTATACCGGGCGTCCGCCCGATGAGCCGTCAAAACTGGGCGAGGTGATGAACCAGCTTTTTGTGCCCGTGCTGCGCACGCAATTTCCTGAAATTACGGATATCTGGTTACCCCCGGCTGCCTGTTCCTATCGCGCGATGGTCGTTTCGATCGACAAGCGCTATCCGCGGCAGGCGCGGCGGGTGATGATGGGGCTATGGTCGATGCTGCCGCAATTCAGCTATACCAAACTCATCATCGCGGTCGACCCGGATATCAATGTGCGCAACTGGGACGATGTGTTGTGGGCGCTTTCCACGCGTTTTGACGCGAGCCGGGATCTGGTCGTCCTCGACAACACCCCCGTCGATTATCTTGATTTCGCCTCACCACGTTCCGGTCTTGGCGGCAAGCTGGGGCTTGATGCCACCAACAAGATCGGAGCGGAAACGGATCGCGAATGGGGCAGGGTTCTTTCGATGAGTGAAGATACGATCGCGCGCGTGGATGCAATCTGGAATGAATTGGGACTGGATGGAAAGTCAGCTCGATGAAGCGGGTTATTATTGGTGTTTCAGGTGCCTCAGGCTGCATTCTTCCGTTGCAGATATTGCAACATTTACGACAGATCGAGGATGTGGAAACACATCTTGTCGTCTCGCAAGCAGCAGAACGCACATTGCGTCATGAGCTGGGCAGGAAGGGTTATTCATCGCTACACGGGCTTGCGGACAAGACTTATTCGTTTGCAGATGTAGGGGCTGTCATCGCCAGTGGTTCGGTTCCCAGCGCGGGCATGATCGTGGCACCTTGCTCCATGCGTACGCTTGCCTCGATTGCGCACGGTTTTAGCGACACCCTGCTCACACGCGCGGCCGATGTTCATCTGAAAGAAAGGCGCAAGCTTGTTTTGCTGACCCGCGAAACGCCGCTTCATCTGGTGCATTTGCGCAATATGTGTGCGGTCACGGAAATGGGCGCGATCGTCATGCCGCCAGTTCCTGCTTTTTATCTGCGGCCTCAAACCATCAAGGAAGTGGCGATCCAGATTGCCCAGCGCGCGATTGATCTTCTGGGGGTGAGCGCTCCCATGGCGCAGATGTGGAATCCTGAACCGAAAATAATCAAAATCCCGAATGAATGTTGAAAAACACGCGCAGAAAAGAATGTTTCCAGTTTGAATAATGGCGCGCTGGTGGATGGAATGCGGCGCTTGCTTTGATCGGCAGCGATATGACTGCCTTGCCTCAGCGTGCGGGAAGATGACGTAGTTTGTCATTAATTAACATCATTTCAAAACACAATATCACATTTAAATCGTTATAATGTTATCCACATATTGAGACGATATCAAAACGGTGTTACGCCCTCCCTGCTTCAGCCCATTATCGGGCGTGTCCTGAAGACAAATGCTTGGAGATTGCCAGTCCATGAATTCCATTTCCCCCATGTCTAGCATGCCGCAATCTGCGATTTGCATGCCTCGTATGAAACCTTTTCAGGAGCAGGGCGCATGACGATGACAGGCAATTTTGCAGCGCTGGTTCTGGCTGGCGATAATGATCATATCGATGCACAGGCGGTCGGCGACTATCTCGACAACTGGGCTGGTCAGGATGGTTTGCGTCTTGCAACGAGCAATGCGATCAAGGCCATTCTTGCAGGATCGGGCCGTCTGGCAGGCCGCATCGCGCGCGGCTCTCTTCCCGGAGATCCCGGCAAGCTGGTTGGCGTCAACAGCGATCAGGATCAGCAAAAAAGCATCGATGTCGGTTCGCACAATCTCTTCGTTGAGTTGCTGATTGCCGCAGGGGCTGCCTCGGTGCTGTCGGAAGAAGCGGATATTCCGGTTCCGGGCAAGGCCGATGGGCTGGTTGCTGTGGCTATCGACCCGCTCGATGGTTCGGGCAATGTCGGTCTGGGCGCGCCGCTGGGAACCATTTTTTCGATCTTGCCGGCTGACACGGCAGAACCTTTCCTTCGGCCCGGCAATCGTCAGCTGGCCGCAGGCTACGTCTCCTTCGGTAATTCGATCGATCTCGCATTCTCGGTTGGTGAAGGCGTTCTTTTCGCGACACTTGATCCGGTCAGCGGTCTTTTCCAGATCACCCGTAAAAATGTGCGACTTCCAGAGCGCACATCTGATCTTGCATTCAATGCATCCGTTTATCACCACCTTTCGGCTGGCATGAAGGCTTATGTCGACGATGCCTTCAAGGGTAAGGACGGGCCGCGCGGGCGCAAGTAGTGGCCACGGAAGACGGCGTCGTC
>JAATGD010000294.1 GCA_015654965.1 Hyphomicrobiales bacterium | reverse complement strand
TCGTGCCGATCTTGAAGCCAATGCACGCGGTCAATTCGAGGCATGGAAGAAGGAAAACCCGGAAAGCGATCTGCAATGGCCGGATGAAAACTTCATCGAAACCGAAACACTGAATCGCGCCCGTGCATCACGTGAGAATTCCGTCAAACTGCAAAACCGTTCGACAGGATGGGGATCAGCGATCGGTGGCTTCGCCGGTACCGCTGTCGGTGCGCTGCGCGATCCGATCAACGCCATGTCGCTTGCTTTCGGTGCCGGTGCGGCTTTCGGTGTTCTGCGCACGGCTATGATTGAGGGTGCGGTGGGTGCGGCATCTGAAACCGCGATCCAAGGAATCAATTACGGTTTCAAGCAAGAGGTCGATCCGAATTTCGGCGCGGGCGATGCGCTGTATGAGATCGGGGCCGCCGCCGCCGGTGGCGCGGTTCTCGGCGGCGGGATCAAGGGTATCGCAGCGGCATGGCACCGGGCGAAGACCGGAGAATGGCCGCGCCATATTGCCGACGCCGGTAATCTGGTCACGCGTGAGGCCGCCGTGCCTGCCGCGCGGTTAGACAAATCCGCGCAAGGTTCTGCTATCCAGCGTGCGGCGATTGAGAAAGCTTCCGATGATCTGTTTCGCGGCCAGCCGGTCGAGATACCGCAAGAGGCTTTTATGCAGGCCAATGCCCGGCCCGGTCGCGTCTATGACGCTGATGGGCGGTCTGTCGGCGTGCAGTATGAGGTTGTTGAAGCTGACAGTCTGGTCACATCGAACCTTGACGACATGTCGGCCAATCCTGCCTATCCGCAGGAATTGCAGCCGCGCGACCGGACACGCGCGATCTCCGTTGACCAGATCAATTCCATCGCCGCCAATCTCCAGCCCGAACGCCTCGGCCCGTCATCGGACGCGGCGAACGGTGCGCCTATTGTCGGACCGGAGGGGTTTGTCGAGTCCGGCAATGGCCGCGTCATGGCGATGCGCCGCGCCTATCTGGAGAATGGCCCGGCTTCCGAATCCTATCGCAACTATCTGCGTTCCCAGAATTTCGATATCGAAGGGTTCAACAAGCCCGTGCTGGTCGCCCGGCGCATTACCGATCTGACCCCGGAAGACCGCCTTGGATTTGTCACCTCTGCCAACCGCTCAACGGCCATGCGCCTTGGTGCTGCCGAACAGGCGCTTTCCGATGCCCGCCTGATCGATGACGCCGTGCTGTCGAAACTGCGTGATGCTGGCGATGTCGATACGATCAGCAATCGCGATTTCGTGCGCGGCTTCATGCAGAAATTGCCGCGATCCGAACAGGGGGAATTGGTCGACAAGTCCGGTATTCTCTCCCAGACTGGCGAGCGCCGCGTCATGGCCGCGCTTATGGGGCGCGCCTACGGCGAGCCGACGCTGTTGGGTCGGGCGCTGGAAGATGCCGACAGCAACATCAAATCTCTGGCCGGTGCGCTTGGCGACAGTGCCGGTTCATGGGCGATCATGCGCGATGCTGTTGTGCGCGGCGACATTCCGCGCGGCATGGATATCACAGACGATCTGATGAATGCGGTCGGCCTTGTCATGCGCGCCCGTGGTGAAGGCCGCCCGGTTGCCGATCTGATCAATCAGGCGGAAATGTTCGGTGGTCCGAATGAGATTGCGAAGATACTGGCGCGCGCGATGTTTGGCGATGAAAACATGCGCCGCCCGATCAGCCGGAAACGCCTGACTGCCTTCCTTCGCGACTATGCCGATGAAGCATTGAAGAATGATGCCGGTGCGCGCCTGTTCGGTGAACCGCTCGAATCCTCGGACGTTCTGCGCAACTCGCTCGCCAAGGCTGATCGTGAAGACCTGATCGCGGTGGCGAATGATCGTCTGACGCCTGAATACATCGACACGCTGTCTCGCGCTCCAGAAGTGGAAGAAGCGGTCATTATGGATGCTGAGCGACTTTATGCAGATCGCGAAGAATCTTTAGTCGATGCACAAAGGCAAGGGCGAACGGCATTAATTGATGATCTGCGCAATCTTGTGGAATTTGCAAGAACTGCCGAACGTGGTGTCAGTCAAAAACAATCGCTTGGCCCTGTTTCTCCGCAGCTTGCAGAAATGCTTCAGGAGGAAGCCGGAATAAATGTATCTGGCTATACCCACGACATCGACGCCGATGCGATCCGTCATATTTTGAAAAAGCACGGCGAGCAATCCTCGGAAAAATCACGCGGTCAACTCGGGATTACTGACGCTGACCTTGAAATGATCCCGGAAATTATCGAGGCACCGGATTTCATTGCGCCGGGATCAAAAGGCAAGCGCGGTCAGGATATTATCGGTTACATCAAGAGAATGGATGATGGAACGACGCTTTATCTCGAAGAAGCGCGTACAGGCCGGAAAACACTTTCAGCATTATCTATGAGGAAATACCCCGCCACGAGTGATTCCAATAGCATTGCTAAAGGCATCAGTCCCAACGTCCGAAACGATGGCGGGGATAATGTAAAGTTAATACCGTTTGAGCCTAAAGACAAGCCTTCGCCGGTTATGGTCGATCTGGGCGACGGGCGCGGTGAGCGTGATTTGCATGACATCATGCGTGAAGCCGATGAAGAAATTGCAGCGGCAAAAGAAATTGAAGCTTGCACAATCGGAAAGGCATCTGACTGATGAGTATAGAGAATTGCCTTGGTCGTTTGGTTCAAGCCAAACGCATCTCGCAAAAGCAGGCCGATGATGCTCTTGCCTTGCACAAGGGCGTGCAGGATCGCTTGTATCCAGAAATGGGACCCGCCTCGGCAGAGGCAGCGGGGGCCTTGGAAGCCGCGCGCATTATGGCGCAAGCGGCGCAAGAGCGTAAACTGATGGCCGCGCAACAGGCAATCCGGCAAGCGGAAATATTCGACCGTATGCAGAAGCACCCGCGCGGGCAGACTGTCGGCCTGATGAGCGCCCTTGTGCGCGACAATTGGGAAGGTGGCCGCGCAACAGGCAATGCCCTGAACATAGACAGCCATTCGGAAGCCGTGACAAAACGCCTGTTCTCGATCATGGACGGCACGCTCGACAAGTACAAATCCACGATGGCCGGTCTTCGGCAGGACACGGAATCCATCTGGAATGTTGTTGACGAATTGTTCGGGCGCGATACAGGCGATCAGTCGGCCAAGGCAGCAGCGAAGGCTTTTCAGGACACAACGGCCTATGCTGTGGATCGTGTGAAGCGCGGCGGCAAGGTGCTATCGGTTCTCGAAGACTGGCGCTTGCCGCAGTTCTGGGACGCCGCGCGGGCAAAGTCTGTCACCGAACGCGAATTTGTCGATGATCTGTTGCAGGAAGTCCGGGCCGGGACAATGCGCGTCATGGACAAGGAAGGCCAAGGCGAAGCGCCTGCCACCATGATTCCGGGGATCATCCAGAACGCCTATAAGGATATCACCCTTGGCCGTGGCGTCGGCGCTGCCGGTCCAAGTGGGTTCTCAAACCAGCTTCGTGTTTTCCGGTTCGACAATCCAGATGCCTATAAGCGGCTGATGAAGAAATACGGTGTTGGCGACGGCGGCCTTTACAACACCCTGACCGGCCATTTGTCCGGCATGGGAAAAGAGATCGCCTTTGTCGAAGTCCTCGGCCCGAAGTACGAGCAGAATTTCAACACCCTCCTGTCAAAGGCCGAACGTGCTGATGCGGAAAAACTGAGCAAGGGACAGCGGGTCAAGAACGTCCTGTCGCTCAACAGTCCGGCAGCGGCTAAGCGAACATTCGACGCTTTGTCCGGTAAACTGGGTGTGCCACAAAATGAATTGCTGGCTGGCCTTGGTGGTGGCCTGCGAAATATCCAGACAGCTTCCCGGCTTGGCTCGGCCACGATTGCCGCCCTGCCCGGCGATAGCTTCACCATGGCCTTTGCCGCCAATCACAATGGTATTCCGGCAACCGCCGTTCTGGGCCGGTTGATAAAGGACTTGGCGAATGACGAACAGGCGGAAGCCATTGCGCGACAGGTCAATCTCACCGCTGCCGCCGTCATGGATAATGCCCTTGGCTCAAAGCGTTTTGCGGATGAGATCGTCGGACAAGGTATCACGGCACGTGTTGCCGATACGATCATGCGTGCCAGTGGTTTGAACACATGGACTGAAGGACTGAAACGCGCTTTCTCGATTGAGTTCATGGGCGCGATTGCCCGTGCCTCCGATCAGAAATTTGAAACTCTCGATCCGGTCTTTCGCGGCTTCTTCGAGCGGTACGGGTTCACGGCTGCCGATTGGGACAAGTTGCGTGTGACGCCACAGCTTGAAGCGGACGGCGCTCACTTCTTCGATGTGAACGGTGTCGAGGATCAGCGCCTTGCTGACAGGCTGATGTCCGCGATCATTGATGAACGACATATGGCCGTGCTGGAGCCTGACGCGCGAATCCGTGGTGCCATGTCTGGCGGTTTGCAGCGCGGCACCATTCTGGGCGAAGCCGTGCGCTCGGCTACACAGTTCAAGAGCTTTCCAATGACCTATATGATGACGCACCTGATGCGTGCGGCGTCTCAAGATGGCATGTGGTCGAAGGCTTCCTATACAGCAAAGCTTCTTACCCTGATGACTGTTGCCGGTGCCGTTACCATGCAGATGCAGGCAGTCATTGCCGGGCGAGATCCGAACGACATGAGCCGTCCGCAATTTTGGACGGAATCCTTTATCCGCGGCGGCGGCGGCGGCATGATGGGCGATTTCGTCAATTCGTCTGTTTCGCGTGGCGGTGCCGGTGTCACCGAATTTCTTGCCGGTCCCGGTCCCTCCGCCATTATCTCGACCGCAGACTTTGCGAAGAACGGATTCACAGGCAAGTCACTGGCTCAATACATGAAGGGTTGGACGCCGGGTTCGTCGCTCTGGTACACGAAACTCGCAACTGATCGTATGATCTTCGACCAGATACAGGCAATGATTGATCCCGATTATCGCAAATCTTTCAGCCGATACGAAAAGCGGATGAAGAAAGATTTCGGTCAAACGTTCTGGTGGTCGCCGGGGGATCGTTCGCCGGATCGTGGCCCCGCCCTACCCCGCTGACCTGTGCTTTGCTGGAAATTCCTTGCTCGTGAATATTCGCGGGCATGGTTACGATCACAGAATCCACGCGCGAAACGCCCTATACGCCGGTCACACCGACAACGGATTTTCCATGTGAATTTCCGATCTTTGGTGCCAATGCTGGCGAGTTCCCGGCGACTGATCTTGAGGTAGTCGTCAATGATCAGGTTCGCACCGATTTCATTGTGATCGGTGATTTTGTCGAAGGCATCTCAACAAATGCCTTTGTGCGGATGGATGTGCCGATTACCGGCGATGTTATCGTTCGCGGTAAGCGCACACCGCGCCGGACTGATCAATATGCGAATGGCGCTCCTCTCCCTATTCCTGCGCATAATTATTCCCTGAACCGTCTCGAAGCCGAGATGCAGGAAGCCCATCGGGATACGAACAATCTTTTCACCGGACTTGCTGCTGAAACCGCCGCTCGTATTGCAGGTGACATCTATCTCGACAATCGCATCAATCAGGAAATCATCGACCGAAAAGCCGGTGATGAAGCTGAGCGCCTTGCAAGGACGGCGGCAGACGCAAAGGAACGCGGCGAGCGCATTGCAGGCGATCAGCGTCTACAGGCCCAGATCGACGGGATCAATGACGAGCTTGACCAGTTCGACAGCAAAGTAGCCCGTGCAGAAGCCGCAGCCGAAACAGCAGAGAACGCGGCAGAGACAGCACAAGATTTGGTGGAAGCGGCGACCGCTGGCTTCATCGGGTTTCAAGACGGGATGGCCTACGATTGGGGCTACATCTCCGACGATACCACTTATTTTGACATGAATTGGGGCAGCATCGCTGCCTAGCGGTGTGCTGTGTTTGAAGGAAAAAACAAATGAGCACACAGGTTCAGCATCGTCGCGGCACCGCAGCACAGCATGACGCTTTCACCGGCGCGATGAGCGAAATCACGCATGACACGACGAATAACAATCTCCGTGTCCATGACGGGAACAAACCCGGTGGCTATGCAACACTGATGGAAGATCAGCTTGGCGTTGCTGGTGGCGTTGCCACTCTCGACAGCACCGGCAATGTGCCGGAAGCACAGCTTGGCAATGTGCCGAAGTCCTACGATTATGCCAGCACATCGGCATTGGCAGAATCGGAAGTTCCTGCCGCAATCACCTATGTTCGCACGGCGGGTTATTCGGCGGCTGGTGATGGCGGCGCTGCACTTTATATCCGCGTTTTATCCGAACCGTCACATGCAGGCAAAGTGCAGTCGGCAGATGGGGCATGGTGGGAATACACACCTGAAAAAGGCATAGCAAATGTTAAATGCTTCGGTGCCAAAGGGGACGGTGCAAATGATGATACCGAAGCTTTCCAGCAAGCCATCCTTTACGTGGTGTCGCTAGGTAAAGGGACGGTGTATCTTCCTAATCCTTCCGTGCACTATTTGGTTGGTGCACTAACACTATATGCGTCTGTTTCAATTGTGGGCGCTGACAAATACAATACTAAAATTCGACCTCTTTCCCCCAGTGCCACCATATTCAGCGGGGTCAATTCGACCCTTACCTATTATCAGGCCATTTATTCGAGCTTCTGCATCGATTGTTGGGATGTGGCTGGTGTCACTGGATTTGATCTCGCAAAATGTTACGACATCACTATACGTGACATTTTCTTTTCAGGCTGTGAGGTCAATTTCACAATTGATCAAGGCGCAAACTACGATGTCCTTGATTGTCATGCGATCAGCACACCTTATCTAAAGGTTGGTCGATGCTACATCGGCACAACTGATGACGCCCAGTATATTCATGCTGTAAATCTTATGAATTATAAGTTGGAGAACACTGGCCCCGGTTCTCAAGGTCCATGCATTTCCATTTATAGGGGTGTTGGTGTCCATGTTTTCAATGCAAGAGGGGGGGATCACTGGGAAGGTGGCGGCGTTGATTTCATTGTAATTCGTGGCGGCGAAGGCAACAAAGTATCCAATTCTGGTTGTGGAGCGTCCCGTACTGCTATCGTTCTTGGTGCTAGCGGGGGAACCGCGAGCGCTACACCCTCTTGGACGGAAATAGCTCATTGCGATTTTGACCAAGCGCATGATAATGCAATTCAGGCTAATGCTGCAAAATTCTTATCCATCATAGGCGGCAACTACACTGGTCATGCTACTTCGACGGGCGGCGCTATTTACCTAAACGGCAGTGGCGTATCAGACGTGATCATCACGGGGGCCACATTACAGTTTTGGTCGGCGGGTTCTGGCGTTGCAATCAACGGATCTTCTCGTGTTAAAGTTTCTGGCTGTACCATTTCAAATAATTTAAACGTATTTCAGGTTGTCAATAATCCAACTTATGTGCAGATGTTTAATAACACAGGATACGATTGCACGAATAAATTTTCAGGTGGGTCCAGTATAACAGGTATCGGGAATGCGGTGCGCGACAATCCGGGCGTTAATCCACTGCCTGTTCCAACGCCAGCAACACAAACGTCAGGCGAAGATTATCGAAATGATTATGGCGTGGATTGCACCGTAGGTGTTGGCTCTGCCAGTGCAGTATGGGTCAACGGTATCAATATGGGAATTGGTTCTGGCGTACTTCAATTACGAGCAGGCGACACGATACGGGTTGATCATGGTGGCTCTTACGGCTGGACATGGGTTGGTCATTAAAAAATAAATACATGGCGCATTGCATTGTTCGCTTCTCAATAGTACCCCGGTATTGGGGTATTATTCGAGAATTGATCATGAAAAATTATACAAATAGAATTGACAGGGTGGCTTTTTTTGTTGCGTTTTTAATTTTTGCGACAACCCTATGGATGACGACTATAGCCTACGGACCTATGCCATTCTGGGATTCATGGGCAACAATCCTACTAGAGGATTCATGGGGGAATTTATGGTCGCTCCATAATGAACATCTGATCGCTTTTCCCAAGCTTTTTTATGGTCTTGATACCTTACTTGCAAATGGCACTGGGCTGATATCCATTGCATCAATTTGGGGCTTTCAGTTGGCCGCATGTCTAGCGTTAGCATCTCTCGCAAATTTCAATCGGCTTTCTGCTCTTACATTGTGCATAGCAGCTCTGTTTTGGTCCCGGCACTTAGAAAATCTTAGTTGGGCATTTCAAGTTGGGTTTATCGGGCTCGGCTTTGTCGCTGTATTTTCAATGTGGGCGCTGTCCCGTGAGGGGCTTCGATGGCAAGTCATTGGATTTCTATTTGGCGCGACCGCCCCACTTTGGTCGTTGAATGGGTTCCTTGTCCCCTTAGCTGGTAGCCTTTTTGCGCTAGTACTTCGCAAAAATAAACTTAGCCTTTTATTCATTGCCTCAATCATCATAAACTTGGCACTTTACAAAGTTTTTGGTTATGGAGAAAATTCTGTCGTCAAGCAATTTAGATTACTTACAGTTTTATCAGTCTATTTTAGCATATTAGTGGACCCGCTGATTGATTTGTTTTTCACAAAGGACGCGGGGTGGAATAGGGCTGTTATATATATATCTTGGATACTGGGTGTCGGTGCCCACATTGCGTTTTTGATTTTGGCCACGGTCGGAATTCGCACAAAAGACACGAAATTGCTGGCGCTTCTTGGTGTTGCTATTTTTGGATTTGGCTCATGTGCTATGGCCGCGATTGGAAGGCATGAAGGATATTCAGGACCCGCTTATAGGTATGCTGTTTTTTCAGTTTTGGCGGGACTTCCCCTGATTTTGGGAGCACTGCAATACCTACATATTACTTTGGCAAGGCAGATAATTGTAATGGTTTTCTGCTTATTGATATTGATCAATGCAAAGCAGTGGTATCAATTCGCCATTAATCGTGGGGAAATTGAATCTACCGCGATTTATCTAATCAAACAAAATCCATCGAGCCTTGAAGGCTATCGGCTTCTTTATCCCGCGCCAGAAGGTATCGCGGAAACAATCAGAAAACACCGCGAGCGTGGCCTATCAATTTTTTGAATGTCACATTCTACAATAATTAGCCGCCCATCGAGGCTGTTTTTTAATTCACTTTAAGACTTAATCAGCAGGCAGGTAAATTCCAATTGATCGTGAGGTGTTTGATTTATCTCGCGAATAGTCAGATTGATAAGGCCTCTTTCAAAAAGTGCTGTTATGATGCTCTGAAAAACATCTGGTGTGAACTGCCAATGGTGCACATCAATATAACCTCCTTCAGCAGCTTCATATTCAGCAACAGCGGCTCGCACCCTATGCGGTTGTAATTCCTCCCATCCTGCATCGAAATGGTCGCCCCTCCAATGGCGCGCAGCATCGTTGTGCGTGACCATAGCCCGGTGTTCGATTACCTTGATTAAGGAGTGTTTCTTGTCACCTTGCGCGGCGAGTACTTCTTCGAGCGTGGAGTGAGGTATTGGATAATCAAAACAAAATCGCTTGTCGGGGATGATGAGATAATAAAGGCCACCCTTAACAAGAATGCGTTCCACTTGATTGAGGTGGCCTATCAAATCCGGTTGGTGCTCGACACAATGCGAACTCAGTACCGCGTCAAACTTACGATCAACAATGGAGAGATCCCCGTTAGGGGAAACGAAATCAATGTAAGGCGCGTGTTTTATATCGTAGCCGATCTCATTAGCTCGCATAATGAGATTTTCCCTCGTCAATACATCGAAGTACGAAACATTTTCTCCTATAAGGACGGGGTTACAAAAGGGGCCGATTTCCAAGACGCTTGCCGCTTCACTTGCCAGCATTGCCAAGCCTTTTCGTGTGGACGCATTCACCGAATAGAGACGCCCCTCTTGGCGTCCAAAGAGTTGATAATGTGTCACGGGATCGATACCAGCTTGGGCCACGTCTGGATTGAGACGCAAGTAAAGATCAGTGTCAAAATTAGATGGCAATGTGTCTGTCATTTTAGGCCCGCTCCCATAAAAAAGCCCCCGGACATTGGTCTGCACCACAGTTCCGAGGGCTGCTCTCAACCGAGCATTATTACTTAACCTCACATTTTTATATTTGGCAATATCCAGAAACATTTTGAAGCATAAACTCGACTAACGCACCGCCCACTGAGGCGGCTTTTGCCTGCCCGCCTGTGCTTTGCGCTGCCCGCCCGATCCTGTGATTTTCCATCAACGGAATAATCAGGAGCGCGCGCAATGGCTCGCCAGAATTTGGGACCATCCCTCAAACTGCTGTTCGGAGATGAAGGCGGTTATTCAAACAGCAAGACAGATAGCGGCGGCCCAACGAAATACGGGATCACGCATAAGACACTGGCCGCATATCGTGGCGTGAAGTCCGTCACCGCTCAACAGGTCAAGGACATGACCATCGAGGAAGCCGAGGAGATTTATCGGCGGTCCTACTGGCTCCAGTCCGGCGGCGATCTTCTCCTCTCTGGACTTGATTATGCGGCATTCGATTTCGGTGTGAACAGTGGTCCGGCGCGTGCGGTTAAAACCTTGCAGGCGGTTGTCGGCGTGGCACAGGATGGCATCGTTGGGATGCAAACCGTTGCAGCCGTCAAAGCCTATCGTGGCGGCGTCGAAAAGCTGATCCGGGATTATTGCGACCGGCGCATGGCGTTTCTGCGCTCTCTTGGTGGCAAGACTGGTTTCTCTGCCAATGGTCGCGGCTGGACAATACGCGTCACAGGCATTGATCCGAAGGGCCAATGGAAATCAACTCCGGGTGTTGTCGGTAATGCTTTGGCAATGGCTCGGAAGGCTGACGTCACCCCTACAAAAGTTTCTGAGCCTGCCGGTTCACCAAAAGCCAATCCCAAAGATGTGTCGGTTGTCGAGACATTGAAGAAGCCGGAAGCGTGGGGGCCGCTTGGTGGCCTAATCACTGGCATTACCGGCATAGCTTCCGGCACCGGGCCGATCCAGTGGGCTTTCGCCTTCCTTCTGATCGTTGGCGTTCTCTATGGCGTTTACACGTTAATCCAGCGCCAGAAGGAAGCCGTGTGATGTTCGGCCTGCTCGACTATCTCAAGATCGGTGCTGGCGTCATTGTGGGTGCTGTTGCCGCCGGTTTCATCGCTCATAGCGTCGGCGTGTCGGACGGCAAGAAACAAGCATCCGTTGACGCGCTTACCGCCGCGGTAAAGCACTATCAGGAAAAGGGAGTGATCAAAGATGAGGTCGATGTTGCTGACGCTGCCGCTCTTTGCGCTGATTACGGGCTGCCAGACGACGAACTCCCCGAATGTGTGCGCCGGGTTCGAGAAGCTACGGCCAAGTCTGGAAACGTCCGTGAACATTCTGACGACTGACCGGCCATTCGCCAATCAGGTTGCCGCGCACAATCGATTTGGAACCAAGGCCGGGTGCTGGAAATGAGTCCTACTGAAACCGAACACGATCTTCGCACTCGCGTTGTTACATTGGAGCACGGACACACGGCCATGAACCAACGTATTGTCGAAATGGAAAAATGGCGACAGGTCAACGAGATTGCAGACGCCAAGATGCAAGTGAAGGTCGAGGAAATGGACAAGAAATTGTCCGATATTTTCTCGAACACAACATGGCTGATGAGGCTTGTCATAGGCGGTCTGATTATGGCGGCGATTGCCTTCATGCTGAGAGGCGGATTCAACGTTCCTTGACGTTCCTATCCGCCTCCTTTAAATAGCCCATCCATAGGAACGCCCATCTTAGTAAACAGTCGCTTATCTAAGATTTGGGATCAGGGGGTCGGAGGTTCGAATCCTCTCG